>NZ_JBKFGH010000028.1:0-30884 GCF_051233475.1 Neobacillus terrisolis
GCTCTAATTTGGTTTTTTGTTTTTCAACAATAAACATTCTTACCAAATTAACCTACGATTTTACGAGTAAGGAGCTAGTTTCGTTCATGATAACTCGGCGCAAGCGCCTGTGGGGTCTCCCATGACACCTTCTCCCGCAGGAGTCTCGCACATTCCGCTCCAATCAACAGTGCGCTCAAAATCAACATTGTTCTTAAACACAGCATTTTTTAATAAGACAATCGTTTTACTTTTTAAATCGTTAGTTTGAAAACCAACCAATTGGCTCAACTTGTAGGTTGATGTTAATTTGTTTTATTTCTTGAAATTCCTCTAGGCCAAACGTTCCAAGACTGCGGCCAATTCCACTTTGCTTGTAGCCTCCCCATGGCGCCTCATTATAGGTTGGATGATAGGAATTGATCCATGTAATCCCTGCACGAAGCTTTTTGATAACTCTTAACGCCTTTGAACCATCATTGGAAAAAACAGCACCGGCCAACCCGTAAACCGTACTGTTGGCAAGCTTAATCGCCTCAGCCTCATCTTTGAATTTCTGGATTACCACAACCGGACCGAATATCTCCTCTTGGACAATTCTCATCTCCTCGGACACATCCACAAACACAGTCGGCTCAACAAAATATCCTGTTTCAAAACCGTTTCTATCGATCCGCTTTCCGCCGCAGGCAAGCTTTGCTCCCTCTTGGATGCCAAGCTCGATGTAGGAAAGGACCTTATCTAAATGCTCCTTGCTGACTAGTGGCCCCATCTCAGTCGATGGATCGTAGCCAGGTCCAACCTTTATACTTCGCGCTCTTTCAACAAAGCGGTTAACGAATTGATCGTAAATCTTTTCTTCTACTAAAATTCTCGAACCAGCTGAACATACTTGTCCGGCACCTGCATAAATTCCAAACAAGGCATAATCCACTGCTGTTTCAAAATCAGCATCAGCAAAAATGATATTGGGAGACTTGCCGCCAAGTTCTAATGAGACCTTTTTCATCGTATCGGCCGCTGTTTTCATAATATGTTTTCCCGTTTTTGTTCCCCCGGTAAAGGAAACCATATCGACTTCAGGGTGGGAGGCGATTTCATGACCGACCACTGGACCGGCCCCCGTTACCATATTTGCGACACCTTTTGGTAAACCTACCTCTTCAAAAATTTCAAACAGCTTTTTCGGAGTAATCGGCGTCACTTCTGATGGTTTAAATACGATCGTATTCCCCGCCGCCAAAGCAGGGGCTATCTTCCAAACACTCATTAAGAGCGGATAATTCCAAGGTACGATTAGACCACAAACACCTACAGGCTCCCGGACCACCATCGCCTGCATCGGATCTGCAACATGGTAGGTTTGACCATCTGGTTTGGTGATCATTCCAGCATAGTATCGAAAGCACGCTGCAGCATCCGCTACATCAAAGCCTGCCTCCCTTAATGGCTTGCCATTATCCATTGTTTCGAGCTCGGTCAATTCCTCTGCATATTCATCAATTTTGTCAGCAATTTTAAAGAGGTAAGCAGCTCTTTCAGCGGCCGCTAATCCGGACCATACTCCGTCTTCGAACGCATTTCGTGCTGCATAGATGGCTGAGCGTGCATCGGCGATCGTTCCTTCCGGAGCGTATGTGACCACTTCTCCGTTCGCCGGATTTATTACGGGGCGTGTTGCGTGATTTTCAGCGTCCTTCCATTCTCCATTAATAAACATCTTCAAATTCACTGTTTTATTTTTGATCTCGGCCACTTTCCATTCCTCCTTTGTTTCACTCATTTTAGTTAGTTGCAAGAATTGTGCCAAAATATATATATTGGTAGATTCATAGGCCTTCCATTAAGATTGGAAAGACGTTTCCGCGCGGTTTTCTAGAGTTAACGGACTTTTTCTAAGTCAAAAAGGGGCTATCATCACGATCATTAAATGTAACTAGTAATCTATGCAGGCATGCATAGCCCTATTTTTTTCTGCATAACGCTCGCTACCCAGCCAATTCAAAATAAAAAGCTGCTTCAGATTGATGCTCTGAAACAGCTTTTGCTTAGTGGCTGGACATGTTTTCGATATTTCTATTTTTCTCATTCAGTATTTTTTGATATTTTCTGCTTACCGAGGATTGACTAATCCCTAGCGCCTTTGCAGCTTTAGTCGTCGTTTTATATTGCTTCATCGCAAGGACAATCAGCTGCTCCTCCACCTGATCAATCGCTTCCTGCAGCGGGATCACCCTTGTGATGATGGGCTTCATTTTTTTATATTCGTAGCCCAGCGATAAAAATTGACTAACAAACTCGGCATTTATTGCCGGCTCATCAGCAGTAACGACTAATCTTTCAATGATATTTTGCAATTCCCGGACGTTTCCTGGCCATGGATAAAATTCAAGAACATTAATCGCATCCGGTGTTAGCTGGTAATTGCGATCATATTTTTCATTGAGCTGTTGGAGAAAATGAAAGGCTAAAAGGGAGATATCCTCAGGCCGTTCCCTAAGTGCAGGGATATGGAGGGGAATGACATTTAAACGGTAATATAAGTCCTCACGAAAGGTCCCCTCTTCAACCATCTTCTCTAACTTTTTATTCGTAGCGGCTATAATTTGCACATTGACCTTAAATGGCGTTGTGCTTCCAATCGGGATGACTTCCTGTTCTTGAAGGACTCTGAGCAATTTTACCTGCAAATGCATAGGCATCTCGCCAATTTCATCTAGAAATAATATCCCGCCATCGGCTTGTTTGAAATAACCATCCTTGCCATTTTTATCGGCGCCGGTAAATGAGCCTTTTACGTATCCAAAAAGCTCACTCTCCAACAAATTCTCCGGAATCGCACCACAATTTAACTTGAGGAATGGTTTATTTGAACGTTTCCCTAATTGATGGATGGCTTGTGCGATAACTTCTTTCCCGACTCCAGATTCCCCGTGAAGGAGGACGGTAGAGGAAAAGTCGGCAATTTTCATCACCTGGTTCATGATTTTTTCCATCTTTGGGCTACAGTAAATAAGCTTTTTAAGATAGCGGTCTTTATTTTTAAAATCATCCAATTCTTTTTTATATTGCTCAGATATTTTACGCATTTCCAGGAGTTCATTTTTGAGGCGAGTTGTTTCGGTAATATCGCGCGAGGCAACAATAATTCGATCTAATTGCTTTTTTTCATTAAAAACGGGATTCCCAACAGCCAGAATTTTTCTGCCTGTCCGTGTTTCCTGAACGACAGAAACCTTCTTTCCTTTTTCCATCACAAGCCTCGTCACAGATGGAGTAAATAAGCCTTTGTCCTCTAAATCGAGAATATTCTTACCGATTAATTCCTTTAAATCTACCTGCCAAAAATCACGAATAATATTATCACTGTAACGAATCAATTCCCCTTTGGCATTCACGACAAGAATTTCATCATAAATACTCGACAAAATCGCATGTAAATCCTTGTTTAAATCCTTAATATATTCAATCTCCAGCGCCATCTCTTCAACCATCGGCAAATCTTGAACAACGATGACGATGCCATCCACTTCATTTTCATAATTTAAAATCGGGCTATAATCAACTAAAACTCCCATTTCGTTTGTAATTTCCAGTTGATTTAGAATCGTCTTACCAGTTGAAAAAACATTGTTAATATGGTCTCCGCTAAAAATATGATCACCCGGAAAATTCAGGACTTTTTCCGAGGTTGATTTAATCATTTTTAGACCGGCTTCATTGCAGTTAATCACCCGCTTTTCTTTATCTAAAACAAAGATCCCCATCGGAATAGAGGTAAGAAGAATTTTTAGTAAATCAACGCTTTTATTGCCCTGTCTAAAAAGCTCCGCAAGGGCATCCTCTCTTTGGATGTAGCCCGTTGGCTTGCCAGCCTCGTCCTTTATAATGACAAACGGCTCTCCAATAATTTGAAATAATACTGGGAGAGAAAACTTTGTACTGAGTTGACAGATATTCCTTAATGACTTTGATTGGTCCAGGAGGAGTTCAACGGAGAAGTTTTGGCTCTTGAGCTGCTGAACTAAATGATTATTTAGTTCAATATACGCGAGTAATTGGCCTTGTTTTTTTAGAAAAAGCAAGGGGTCTTTCCATTCGTTTAAAGCTGATCTTACTGCCCCTACCTGATCCAAATCTACCGAAATGATTGGTTTGATTTTTTCTTTCACGACGGAAAACATCATACATCCATCCTCCCATAATGCCTGTAAATCTTATATTATCATATTATTCTTAATTTTTTAAATATAAAGAATTGTTTTTTTCGGAAGGGTAGGCAACCTCCAGCCCTACATTAATATACGTTAAAGTACCAAAAAAAGAAGATGATTGCTCATCTTCTTAACAGAACGATTAGTCACTCCCAGTGACAAATAAATCTTCTTTAATGTAGGCCAAGACCATTCCAGGTATCACACGATCTCCCTCTTTTACTTCAAGTGATTGTACTTCCCCACTCATCCCTGTTTGGATCGGTTGAACCCGCCCATTGATTCCTTTAATTTGAAACAATGTTTCCCATTCGTAGATTCTTGATTCCCGATTAATCGCTACCTTTTCGATTCTCCCGTAACAAGGGCTAAGCACAACTCCAAATTCCATACAAATCACTCCTTTTTTTAATATTGCTCCTGAAATGGTTGGGTCTGTAACACATAGCTGAAAAACTGCTGAAAGGCTGGGATATCCTCTTCTTTAATACCTAACCTTTTCACCCAATGCTGATCTACAAATGTGTCCTCTTGTGAAAGTAAAATCATGGTCCCGGATTGAATGCATGTCACCATTGCTTTTCCAAAGAAATGCTCGGAATAACCAATTGCCAAATCATAGCGATGATCATTCGAAACGAGACAAAAGTAATGAAAAAGCTGTTGTCCTTTTTGTTCTGATAATATATCCAATTTCATTGTTTTATTCCTCCTTTTTCATTTTAAAAAGTTAATATTTTAACCATCCTCTTAATCTGGAGGCTTCTGCCAGCTTTTGAATTCCTTCGATGTAAGCGGCAAGCTTCATATTGACACGGTACTTTTGGGATGTTTTATAAACATTTATAAAACTTGCAGTGATCTTTTCTTTGAGACGTTCGTCAACCGTCTCCTCGGTCCAGTAATAGCCCTGATTGTTTTGACACCATTCAAAATACGAGACAATCACCCCGCCGGAATTTGCTAAAATATCGGGAACGACCAAAATCTCTCGTTCATCCAATATTTTTAAAGCTTCCTTTGTTGTCGGTCCATTTGCTGCCTCAACCACAAATTTACAGTTGATTCTGTTCGCATTCTGTTTGTTGATTACCCCAGAAATCGCCGCTGGAATAAGGACATCGCATTCTTTTTCTAATAATTCAAGATTGGAGATGGAGTGATGAAACAGATTGGATACAATTCCAAATGAATCCCGGTTGTCGATTAAATAGGGAATATCCAAGCCCTTTTCATCGTATAATCCGCCAAGCTCATCAGCGACACCGATGACTTTTACCCCTAAATCATATAGATAACTGGCCAAATAGCTGCCGACATTTCCAAATCCCTGAATAATTACTCGCATGTCCTTTAACGGTTTTTTCTTTAATTGGCAAACCATTTGCAGGGTATATAAAACCCCTTTTGATGTTGCTGTCTCCCGTCCCTTTGACCCTCCTAAGGCAATCGGTTTGCCGGTGATAAAACCGGGATTATCAAATTCACGAATCTGATCATACTCATCAAGCATCCAAGCCATAATTTGCGAGTTGGTGTACATATCGGGAGCTGGAATATCCTTTGTAGGACCTACCAATTGGCTCACCGCTCTTACATACCCTCTGCTTAATCGTTCTAATTCATCAAAACTCATTTTTCGCGGATCACAAATGATGCCCCCTTTTGCCCCGCCATACGGCAAATCGGTAATTCCGCACTTAAGGCTCATCCAGCCAGCCAATGCCTTTACCTCTTCAGGCGTAACATCCGGATGGAAGCGAATCCCCCCTTTTGTCGGTCCTGATGCATCATTATGCTGGGCCCTGAATCCTTGAAAAATCTCTGTCTTCCCGTTATCCATTCGAATCGGGATACTCACTTCTAGAAATCTCATCGGTTTTTTTAAAAACTCATAGACCTGTTGTGGTAAGTTCATGACGGTAATCGCATCCTTCAGTGTCTCCTGGAAATCTGTGAGCGGATTGTCCTTTTCCTTTTTTGCCTGCTGTTTGGTAACCTCAAACGATTCAACCGACATCTTAACACCTCATTTTAATTTTGTTATTAAACCTATTTGCAAATTGCGTGCCAAGTAAGAAAAAGGCGATCTTATCTTGATTTTTTTGTTTTTTGAAAAAAGATTGAGGTGTTGTTTATGAAAAAATAACTGACTTATTCAAAATTGCATAAAGGAGTCTGGGTATCAAGGACAAATCTTTCGGTGGTACTGGGGTAATGTACTTGATGAGGCTTTTTTAGGACAAAATCTATCGGTTGCACCTGCGAAATGTCCTTGAGAGGCCTTCTCTAGGACAAAATCGATCGGTTGCACCGCGTAAATGTCCTTGAGAGGGCTTATCTGGGACAAAATCTATCGGTTGCTCTGAGAAAATGTCCTTGAGACGCCTTCTCTAGGACAAAATCTATCTGTTGCACCGCGTAAATGTCCTTAAGAGGGCTTTTCTAGGACAAAATCTATCAATCAACCAGCGTAAATGTCCTTGAGCAGCCTTATCTAGGACAAAATCGATCAGTTGCCCAGCGTAAATGTCCTTAAGAGACCTTATCTAGGACAAAACAGATCAATCTCCCTGCTCAAATGTCCTTAAGAGACCTTCTCTAGGACAAAACCTATCAATCAATCAGCATAAATGTCCTTAAGAGGCCTTCTCTAGGACAAAATCGATCAATCAACCAGCGCAAATGTCCTTGAGACGCCTTCTCTAGGACAAAATCTATCTGTTGCACCGCGTAAATGTCCTTAAGAGGGCTTTTCTAGGACAAAATCTATCGGTTGCACCCCGTAAATGTCCTTAAGAGACCTTCTCAAGGACAAAATCTATCAATCAACCAGCGTAAATGTCCTTGAGAGGCCTTCTCTAGGACAAAATCTATCAATCTCACCGCGTAAATGTCCTTGAGTTGCCTTCTCTAGGACAAAATCGATCAATCAACCAGCGTAAATGTCCTTAAGAGACCTCCTCTAGGACAAAATCGATCAATCATCCAGCGTAAATGTCCTTGAGAGACCTTATCTAGGACAAAATCAATCACCCTGCGAAAATGTCCTTCATCAGGTTCATTAAGCTCCAATTCTCCTGAAACACTTAATACCCGTAACAAAGAAGAAAACGCACTCATAACGAATGCGTTTCAAAAAGGTCGATTATATATGTTCTTCTGCTGTATATTGAGGTGGCGCTACTCGGAATGCTTTCGTTAAAACTAGGAGATAAACTAGCCCGAGTCCGAACCAAACCAACCCCATGATGAGAGAACTGATTTCTAGGTTTATCCATAGGATTCCTACCGAACCCGCTCCGAGTACTGGCATTACCACGAAGTTAAAAAAGTCTTTAGGGGTCTTGTACATTTTTTTCCTAACTGCAAAATGATTGATTACGGAAAGATTGACGAACGTAAAGGCCATTAAGGCACCAAAGTTGATTAACGAGGTGGCCGTTACTAAATCGAAAAACCAGGCAGATAGGGAGATGATTCCTACAATCACAACGTTGATTGCAGGTGTTCTCCATTTTGGATGGACGTATCCAAACCATTTATCCGGGAATACCTTATCGCGCCCCATTACATATAGGAGTCGGGAAACACTCGCGTGGGAGGCCAGTCCCGAGGCTAACGTGTTAACAAAGGTCGTACATAGGAAAATAGATTGAAACAACTTTCCGCCAACGTACAGTGCGATTTCCGGAAGGGCTGCATCTGGTTCCTTGAACCTTGAAATATCCGGGAAAAATAGTTGGATAAAGAACGAGGTTGTAATAAAAATAACCCCTCCCCATAAAGCTGTAAGAATGATCGCTTTTGGGATCGTCTTTTCTGGATTAGGCGTTTCCTCTGATAATGTCGTTACCGCGTCGAAGCCAAGGAACGAAAAACAGAGGATCGTAGCTCCTGTTACTAGGATAGGCAGGTTCATTCCTTCCACAAAAAATGGTTGCAGGCTAAAGACCGTTCCGGTGCCTTCTCCATTATTCAGCCCTTTCACAACTAAAATAATGAAAACAACCATAATTAAAATTTGCACGAAGACAAAGAATGTATTGAAATTGGCTAGAACATTGACGCTTCTCAAGTTAAGGAAGGTAACGATTCCAACAAACACCAATACCCATATGAAATCTGGAACGGACGGGAACAAAGCATTTAAATAGAGCTTTGTTAACAAGGCGTTTACCATCGGCAAGAACAGGTAATCAAGTAAAGAGGACCAGCCGACGAGGAAGCCAAGATGCCTGTTCATCGCTTTTTGGGTATACGTATAGGCAGAACCGGCTTGTGGAAAAACGCGCACTAGCTTACCATAACTAATTGCCGTGAAAAGCATCCCGACCAGGGCAATTACGTAAGCTGTTGGTACATGCCCCTTTGTTACGCCCGAAACAATTCCAAATGTATCAAACACGACCATTGGGGTCATATAGGCTAACCCCATAATAACAACCTGCCATAGCTTTAACGATCTTTTCAGCTTTACGCCATTTTCCACATATCATTCCCCCAGTTTTCTTGTCTTTAATACACTCCCATCTTTTTAAAACCCCTTTTTCTTAAAGTAATTTTGAATTCCCCCTCTTTTTTTAAAATTCAAAATTTATACTTGCAATATTTGTGCCATTGTAAATTTTTCGTTAAATTTTCTTTATTTTGCCCGATAAAACGGGATAATTTCTTTGTTCTCAAGTAACATTCTAAATATTCAGAATTATTCAACCATGCATACATTATTCCATATTAAATAACAAATGTCACTAAAGGTCACATAGGGACGGTTCTCCTGTATCTTTTTGGTTGGCATAAAACTTGCACTTAATAAATGAAAACAAAATTGGAGGGATCCTCATGCAATATCCATTATCACCGGATGTAAAGCCAGAATTCTGTACGACGGGTACATTTATGCGGCTGCCATCTAGTAGAAAAAATGCAAAATTAGCGATTGTCGGTATGCCGTTTGATACCGCAGCATCCTTCCGTGTCGGGGCGCGCTTTGCTCCCCAGGCCATTCGCCAGGCATCGATGACCTTATTTCCTTATCATCCGATTTATAAGGTTTATCCTTTTGAGGATTGCAATGCCATCGATATTGGGGACGTTTCTGTCATCCCCCATAATATCCATCGAAGCTATGAATTAATTGAAAAAGCAATGAAAGAGCTAATGGAAAATGGAATTACACCAATCGGCCTTGGCGGGGACCATTCGGTTACATTAGCCAACCTGAGAGCAGCCGCCAAAGTCCATGGCCCTGTTGGGATGATCCATTTCGATTCGCATACTGATACATGGGACACTTATTATGAAGAAAAATATTGGCATGGTTCCCCATTCATCCGTGCATATGAGGAAAATTTACTGATTCCGGACAAAGTTTTTCAGGTTGGCATTCGCGGAACCCTTAATCATCCCGGTGATATTGATTCAAGCAAGGATTTGGGCTATCACGTGATTACCACTCCGGAATTAAAGGAACGCGGCATCGAGAACGTAGTGAAAGAAATGAAAGAAACAATCGGTGAGACCCCCTGCTTCCTAAGCTTTGATATCGATTTTGTTGATCCATCGTGCGCACCGGGGACGGGAACACTTGAGGTCGGTGGTTTTAATAGTTTCGAAACCTTGCAAATGATTCGCTCGTTAACAGATTTTAATTTTATCGGGTTTGATTTAGTCGAGGTACTGCCACCCTATGATCCAACCCAAATTACTTCGCTGCTTGCCGCGACAATTATTCATGATTTTGCAAGTCTTACTGCGCTAAAATTAAAAAGTTAATTTTTATACGCAAAAAGCAGTTCAATTCTAAAAAAAAGAACCGAACTGCTTTTTGTATGGTGTTTGAAGCTTTTCACCGATCACACGGCATTAAAATTCTCCCGAAGCCATTGCATCACTTGATCTACTTCACTTTTCGTTGTATGTCTGCCTAAACTAAACCGGATAGCCCCCATTCCGATATGGACAGGTACCTTCATCTCTTTTAATACAGGGGACAATTCAATACTCCCTGCATGACAAGCTGATCCAGTTGACGCAGCAAGCAAAGGAATAGCAGATAATATGTCTTGGCCGATTTTATTGACAAAGCTTACATTTAACGTGTTTGGCAACCGTTCGTCTATATGTCCATTTAATACAACATGATCGCCAAATTCTTGCTTTAATTCAGACCAAAAATAATCCGTTAATTCTTTTAAGCTCTTGTCTGATAAGCCCTTCTTGGCTACTTCACAAGCCTTCCCCAACCCTACCGCGAGTAAAGTATTTTCTGTCCCTGCCCTTAAACCGAACTCATGGCCAGCTCCATGTATTAACGGCTCAAGTTCAATTCCCTTCCTAATATAAAGAGCCCCGATTCCTTTTGGTGCATAAAGCTTATGCCCGGCAATCGTCAGCAGGTCTACACCTAAATCATTTATATCAACGGGAACCTTGCCTACCGATTGGGAAGCATCAGAATGAAAAGCGATCCCGTAGCGTTTGGCAATGTCCGCTATTTCTTTAATCGGCTGCAGCGTTCCAACTTCATTGTTCGAGTGCATGATGGTAATCAGGATCGTTTCTTTCGTAATCGCTTTTTCGATTTCTTCAGGGGAAACTCTTCCATACTGGTCCACACCTACATATGTCACCTTTGCCCCGATTTGTTCGAGAAATTTGCATGGGTTTATGATTGCAGGATGCTCGATTTTCGATGTAATGATGTGGTTTCCTTTTGTGCGGTTTTTAAAATAATACCCTTTTAACGCAAGATTATTTGCTTCACTACCACCACTTGTAAAGATAATCTCACTGGGGGAGCAACTTATTAGCTCAGCAACCTGTTCCCTAGCTTTTTGCAACAATTCTTTTACAGGTTTCCCGGCCCAGTGTAAGGCGGACGGATTCCCAAAATAATCACTTAATAAAGGTTGCATAGCATCTACTACTTCACTAGCAAGCGGGGTACTGGCATTATAATCAAAATATATTCTTTGCATGAAAAATACACTCCAATCGAAAAAACCATATAGATTTATACTACAATACTTGAATGGATAAAATAAGGCGGGTAAAACAATTAAGTATACTTTTCTTTTTTTGGATCTATGTATTTTCCTTTTGTCACCGTTAGTGAAATAAGAAAAATTGGCTGGCCCAGCAATCCTATATTTTAACGAAAACCCCTTTTCAATTAAATGAAATTCACTCAAAACCTCAGGATATACCGGGTGTTCTTTGTAAATAATAAGATTTTAAACAATAAGTTGAGGAGGACTCATATGCAACAGGATCAACAAGCTAAACAGAATTTGGGTTCTATTATGAAACCAGAATTTGCCGGAGCTGATGCGCAAAAAGTAAAACAAGAAATTCAAAAAGATGTTGGTGCAGGGCAAGGTGCACTGACTTCCCGAGAAGCAGGAGCAATGCGCGATTAAAAAACCACTCAGAGTGGTTTTTTATATGTCCGCTACCAAATAATTGCAATCAACCCGATAGGCAAATCGGAGTCAAATACCTTTACTCATTTATCATTCAGTAAGTCCATTTACTAATTCCCCTTTTTTCTTAAAATTAATGTTGGTTTCTGAAATGAAAAGCCCAGTTAATGTAAGAAACGTCCCTAAGGCAGCAAGCCATGTCATCGGTTCATGCAACACAATCATAGCTGAAATCACCGTAATGACTGGAACTAAATATATATAAATACTTGTTTTGATAACTCCTAATATTTTAATCGCAAAGTTCCATGTAACAAAGCAAAGAGCGGATGCACCAAGTCCTAAGAATACCAAATTAAACAAGTTAACAGGATTAGCAAAGCGTTCCATTCCTAGTTTAAAATCAAATAGAAATAGTGAAGGAATCATAAATAAAATACCGTAAAAAAATACCCTTCTTGTGGTTTGAATCGTATTATAACCATGACTACTGATTTTCCTGGTTAAGACCGAATATATTGCCCAAACAAGTGTAGCAGCTACCGCCAGCAAGTCGCCTAATGGACTTAGTTGAAAATTTGTTTTGCCACTAAAGCTGATAAGAAAAATCCCTATTATAGCAACTACAAAACCGATGAAGAAGTTAATTCGTAACGGTTCGTTTTTCAAAAATAGATAGGTGAGTATAGCTGTAAAAAATGGAACAATAGCACTTATTACACCTACATTGGAAGCCATTGAAAAAGTTAAGGCAATGTTTTCCAAAAGATAATACAGTGTAACACCACATAGCCCAGCACCAACAAATAATCGTTCATGTTTTCTATCTGTTACCTTTAGACGGTATGGATATATAACCTTTAACACTATGATTCCCATAACAAAACGTAAAAATAAAATCTCAATAGGAGAAAAATCATTTAATAAGATTTTTGTAGAAATGTATGTTGTTCCCCAAATTAATATCGTTATGAAAGCTGATAAATTACCAACTGTAATTTTGTTTTCCATTCCAATATCCTTTCCACTACTAAAAGCTTATATATTCTGTTCTATAAAAATATTTCGGTATTGTCCAGGAGTCAATCCAATGAAATCCATAAAAAAATTACTTAAGTGACTTTGATCCACAAAACCAGTTTGCATAGCTACGTCTAATGGTTTTATCCCTTTCTCTAGTAGTTTCTTCGCTTCATTGATACGAACAGTTTGTAAGTAACGATATGGAGTAATTCCACGAATACGGGTAAATGATCGCAACAATGTGTATTTATTCATATCACAAAGTTTAACCAAATCGTCTAAAGCAATATGTTCTGCATAATGTGCTTCTATGTACCCACAAACATTTGCAATTTTCTGTTCAACTGCACCAAATTCTATATCTTTAGCTGCTTCGCAATATTGATCAATTAGGTGTTCCATAAGGAAATAAAAAGTTTCTTCTTTTTCTAAATCTGATAACTCATCCATAATCATTTGGTGAAGATTATGTAACAAATGAGCCTGTTCACTATTATAGGCAACAGGATTGGTGAAATAAGGAATAAAGTCTTTCCCAGTAATCTCCTTTGTTACTTTTTGCATTATCTCTGGCTTTATATTCAAACAACGATAGTCTAATGTTTTATTGTCAATTTGTTCACAAGCATGATTATCTAATGGGTTAAAAAATACGAGATCACCACTACTAATTACATAATTATTATTCTTACAGGACAATCGTCTTTGTCCACTCTCTATAAACCCAATCACATAATATTCATGGAAGTGGTTCGGAAACTTTTGCATTATGCCATGAAAACGGTAGGCTTCGATTTGCAAATCATAATCAAAGCGAACTGTTCTTTCTTCTTGTTTCATGTAAATAACCTCCTATCGGTACTCTGGAAGTAAGTGTAGCATACTTTAATACATGCATCTTGTATGATATTGACTAAAAAAAGATGTGGCAGCTTCATATACTCCCACACCAAAATTACCTAAATTTGAATTTAATTTTTTTAACGGACCCGTTACTTATAAAAAATTAATTTCAGCCGACCAAATTGACCAAGTCTGCGAACGCGTATTAGCTCAAATGAGTTTAAGTACAAAAATTTCACAATTTCGTCTTTCTTCTATTTAAAACCCCCGTTATCAAAAAAAATCCCAATTAATCACCTACTCCCAAAGCTTGTATTGGTTCGAAATGTTTTTTAGACTTATTTTTCCACGTTGCATATTTGGCGGACATGCATCATTATATTTAGCTATTTTTACGTTTATTTCATCAATTGAATCTTTTATTTTGAATTCACTGCCGTTTTGTTCAATCATATTCAATGTTAAAGCAATACTCTCCTTTATTTCCTTTTGTAGGTTTATCCAAGGTGGTAAATAGCCTGCATCCTTTGCTATTTTTAAAAAATTACAGTATAAATCTCCACTAAAGAAACTCTTTGGAAATGGTTTTCCGAATCCTGGGCTATTCTTCACTTCATCATCAATTTTGGAATCGTTGACAATCTGATCAATTAAATTATTTCTGTTACACATACGTGACTCCCCTTTCTAATCATTCATCCGATATCAGTACAATTTTCTTACCAAATTAAAGGGATTAGTCGATAATGTGTTTTTAAGCAATATTCTTTATACCCTCTTAGTTCTCTTAAAAGCACGTCTTCTTCATTTTTTATTCTAAATAACATTGTAGGTATTATGAACAGCATAGGTATGATTGCGAAATATGATCCAAGTGCTAGCGGCAGAAATAAGGACATTATTACTATTCCTAGATACATTGGATGACGAACAATTGAATAAGGACCTGTTGTTATGACATGCTGTTCATTCTCAACTTGAATAACAGTTGAAGCATAACTATTTTCCTTAAACACTACAAAAATAAACATATATGCTACAAAAACAATGATATTTGATACAATGACAAGCCATATTGGTTCGTTAGACCAATGTAAACGGAAATCAACACCTGGTAAAATAAACCCTAAATAATATGTTTTAAAAATTGCAGGAACTTTTTTAGTAGTTGCTTGATCCCTAACTTTCGTTCGCCTTAATAAGAACTCAGGATTCTTTCTTATAAAATAAATTGTTATTAATAAAGTTATCAAGGAGAAACCTAGCCAAAAGATCCAAGCATTCCAAAACTTGGTTGTGCCTGCGGGGAGAAATAAGACAGTCCAAATACTAACCAAAAGTATTATTGGAACTAAATATACTTTGGGTTTTGATATGTCATAGTTATTTCCCATTTTAATTACCTCTCTCATTTATCCAATGTTTAATTTTATCATCATGGACAATAATTTAGATATTTCTGGATAAGCTGTTTATGTTTAATTTGAGCCGGGGAGAGAACATTCTTTGCCATCTCATTAAATAATTTTTCATTTGTTTTTCCGAAACCAGATTGATCTTGTAACATTTTTTTTAGAAAAGGCACACTCTTTATAAAATCGGCACCTTCCCTGGCTAGAATTTCAATTTCAGGGTCGTCTTCAGACATTTGTTTCAGTCCGGAAAGACGTTTGCCAAACTTTAAAGCTGTTTTAAATTGTTCGGGATGTGATTTAAAGTATTCTGCCATTAATCTAAAATTTTCTTGGTAATCTTCTCCCCAGTTAAAATCTTCTAAGATACCAAAAATGTTTCGTTGTTGCTCATAGAGTTCAGGATATGCACTATAATTTTCTAATTGCTCCGGTGCCAATATTTGTGTAACCATTTGAAATAATTCAGAGCCAACTGACGTTTCTTCCAGCTGTACTGTTTGTTGACTTAGTAATGTTTCTATCTTTGATAATTGCTCCTCAATCATCTTTTTTTCATTTAAAAGCTCGGTTTGAAATGACTGCAGTATTTCTCTCAAGGTTCTGTGACTCTTTGTATCTCCTAATATTTCTTTTATTTGTTTCAAGTCTAGCCCTAATTGTTTTAAGTGTTTGATCAATCTCATTCGAGCAAGTTCTTCTGCTCCATACAAACGATAACCACTCGAGGAACGTTTTGGTTCCTGCAATAAACCAATCTTATGATAATACAGAACGGTCTTTATCGTACTTCTCGTTAATTTGACAAAATCACTGATTGTAATTTGATTATCCATACATATCCCCCTCGATGTCATTGTAAACCCCACCCTAAGGGTGGAGTCAATTCAATTAGTCAAAAAAAAATGCGATTCTCATTATACAAGAATCGCCCCTGGTAAGGTTAATTTTATTGAATTTGATAATTTACTCTTTGTGTTGGAGGAACTAAAACCTTATTATTTTTCACATCATACAGTCCGCTTGGCGTCAAACGAATAAATGGTAAATGAGTTGCAGAGAAGAATAGTAAGGTAAAGGCCGGATCGTCATATGGGTAGCCTTTTTCTTTAAGTAACTCAATCATTCTTTTCTCTTTCTTTATTAACAAGTTCATCTCTAAATCAGACATAATCCCCTTTAACGGTAAAGGAATTTCGTGAACAATCTGATGGTCTTCTGCCAAGACGATTCCCCCGCCGATTGTCCGCATTCGTTCAAAAGCCATTAACATATCTGCTTTGCTTTTACCAATCAATAAAAAGTCACCTGTACCTGAATACGAACTGGAAAAACCACCAACATACTGGGCAAACCCCTTTACTATTGTATTGATTCTCCAAGATCCGTCTTGCGAAACCATCGTCAGGAAGCATTCATCATGTTCTAGTGATAATTCATCGCTATTCAAATCAATACTGCTTTCAAACGGTTTGGTGATGACATTATTTAGTAAGTGAATACCTACAGATGTTGACAAGCTCAAATCATCCTTGTGTAAAACCCATTTAAAATCAAGTGGGGGTAATTGAAACTTGTCCCAATCAATCGAGGAGGCAACATTTGTATTTTTCCCATCCTTCTTTATCCATTTTCCTTTTGCTAATACACTGATTGGTGTTGGATTATCTTTGCTTTTTAAAATATTAATATTGGCAATTCTGCCTGTAGCAATCGATCCATGTAAATGTTCCATATTATAATAACGGGCAATATTGTAGCTTGCCATATGATAAGCTTCAATTAAAGGGATACCGTGACCAATCGCCATTTTTATCAATTCATTGGTCATTCCATTTTCATAAAAATATGGATGTGACCCATCTAGGGTAAAGAAAAATCGCTCAAATTTTTGAACACCTAGTGAGACTAATTCTTTTAAAAGTATGTCTAAATCAGGACGAATCGACGATTGCCGAAGCGATACGGTATAGCCCTGCAGCAAACGGGTAAGAGCTTCTTGACCTGTCATTGCTTCATGATCACAATCTGCGCCTATTAACATCATTTTTGCGAGGGTACGCTCGGAAGCTCCTGGAAAATGACCTTCAATTTTTTTATTTAATCTTTTTGTCTCTTGTACCCAGGAGAGCATTTGGTTGTCTCCATTTAGCAATTTGGGCCACGCCGTAAGCTCTCCGCCTTGCAGCACCGATTCATGATGGAGCCAAGAGATGATATCTTCCGTATTAAAAATATTATCATTATTCCTGAACTCTGTTTGTCCATCAAAACGACACCACCAGTACATACTTGATGGAATATGTTTAAATTCACTTAATAATTCAAAGGCTACTTTAGTAGGGAGGGTAAGGAAAAAGTTTAAATTATCACAAATTAACGCAGTTGTACCGAATTGCCCTGCATAGTTTGCTAATGTAAGAGGGTTATGTAACTGGTAAGGATGAGCATGCGGCTCAATATATCCCGGCACTAAATATTGCCCCTGACAATCAATAACCTCGCAACTTTTCAAGTTTTCCGGAAGATTTTCTCCAACATAAACAATGCGGTCTTCATATATCCAAATATTCGCAACTACCCATTGATGTAGATAGGTGTTTAAATAGGTTGCGTTTGAAAGAATAATATGAGGATTTTTTTCACCATCAAGTACCTCTACTTGATTTCTTATTTGGTTGTTGCTCCATCTAAAATCTCTAGTATCCAATTTGTTCCCCCCTGCACGTTTTCGCGGTAATTATAGAAGAAAAAGCTTTCTTTGGCAATTAACATTATCAAAGTACTGTGATTGGAAAAACATTAATATTTCAGCTGTTAATAATCTGAATTTTACGACATCTCCAACACCTTTTCAACTACAGACACCTATTCAGTACGCCTTTGTACTCTTAAGTTCTATGCTTTGTCCGTTAAAGCCCTCGTTTCTCCCCATATTAATTGACAAAAAAAAAGACTCTCTAAGAGAGCCTTTTTCACATAGTGGTTTTGCTTAATTCACTTTCTTTGTTTGACCATCCTCAAATCCAACTCCACCTGTGGCGTTGATGATTTCTCTTTCCATATCATTGCTGTAGCGGCTGATTTCAGCGCTCGACCATTTAAAGGTTTGAGCCATGAACGCAATTACTTGATGCTGATATTTGTAAACTAGTTGAATATTAAATAGCAAATCTCCTGTTCTTCTAAAGAAGAAATCAACTGGTGTTGCAATCATTTCATTTTCGATGGAATAAACTAATTTGCTAAATAAGACAATCGGTAATTTAAAACGCTTCGCATCCTCGCTTCTTTCCTTTACAATTTTAAATAAGTCAGGAACATTGGAACCGTACATGGTAGCCAAATGATGAGCTTCTTCCTTCGTCAATCCTAATTTCATTCCGATTTCAACCTGTTTGTTGACGAACTGCGGGAAGTTTTGTGAACCGCCTACATTGCCGCCCGACATTGGCAACACTCTCGTCTCGCAGCTGCGGAAGACTTTATTTGCCAGTTTTTTCGCAACGGTATCGACGACCATCTCTGCCATTTTGCGGTACCCCGTTAACTTGCCGCCTGCTATTGTGATTAATCCGGAATCAGAAATCCAAATTTCATCTTTACGAGAAATTTCTGAAGGGTCTTTTCCTTCTTCATAGATAAGCGGTCTTAAACCTGCCCAGCTTGATTCAACGTCTGCTTCGGTCACATTCACATCTGGGAACATGTATTTGATCGCATCTAGAATATAGGTACGGTCACTTTCTGTCATTCCAGGATGTGTTGCATCCTCATCATAAAATGTATCCGTTGTGCCAACATAAGCTTTCCCATCTCTAGGAATCGCAAACACCATTCTTCCATCCGGTGTATCGAAATAGACTGCCTGCTTTAATGGGAATCTTGACTGGTCGATAACGATATGAGAACCCTTTGATAATTTAAGCTGTTTCCCTTTTTTGGAGTTATCTTTTTCACGGATAAAATCAACCCATGGACCTGTTGCATTGACAACTTCTTTTGCACGAATGGTAAAGTTCGTACCATTCAGTTCATTACGAATGATGGCACCGGCAACTTTTCCATTTTCATAAAACAATCCGTCAGCTTTAGCGTAGTTTAATCCAACTGCACCTTTTTCAATTGCCGCCTTGAGGACTTCAATGGTCAATCTTGCATCATCGGTGCGGTATTCAACATAAACGGCACCGCCTTTTAATCCTTGCTTTTTCAATAATGGTTCACGGTTTAGCGCTTGATTTGCATCGAGCATTGTTCTTCGTTCCTTCTTTTTCACTCCCGCTAAAAAGTCATACACCATGATCCCGATCGAGGTAGTGAACATCCCGAACGTTCCGCCCTTGTGGATCGGTAACAGCATCCATTCAGGAGTGGTGACGTGCGGACCATTTTCATAAACAACGGCACGTTCTTTTCCTACTTCAGCGACCATTTTTACTTCAAATTGTTTTAAATACCGTAAACCGCCATGAACAAGTTTTGTTGAACGGCTTGAAGTTCCAGCTGAAAAGTCCTGCATATCGACAATTGCCACTTTCATTCCTCTGGCTGCAGCATCAAGAGCAATTCCAGCCCCTGTGATTCCGCCGCCTAATACTAAAAGGTCAAAGCTTTCGTTTGTCAGTTTCTCAATGTGTTTGCTTCTTTCAAGGTTTGAAAATTTCATTTTGTCTCCTCCTAATAATAAGGCTGTGTTAAACTTGGCTGTTGATTGCAGCGAGAGGTGCTCCCTTTCCGCGGGGGAGTCCGGGAGCCTCCTCGGCGCCATAGCGCCTGTGGGGTCTCCCGTGACACCTTCTCCCGCAGGAGTCTCGCACCTTCCGCTCCAATCAACAGCGTGCTCAAAACTCAACCTTGTTCTTTAACATAGCCAAAAATAAAAGAGACCAAAAACACACTACCGTCAGGACGATAATGTATTTTTGGTCTCTCCAAGTCTCCTACCAAGTTATTAACTTGTTTAAATCATATCACTACATTACAAAAGAAAACAATAGGTTTTATATTTATTTTTTAAAAATAATATTATTTAAATGCCATCGCTGCTTGAACTGCCTTTTTCCAACCTGAATAAAGTTGATCCCGCTCGGAGTCGTCCATAGTTGGTTCAAACGAATGCTCGATCGCCCATTGCGTAGCAATTTCATCTTGACTTTCCCAATAGCCCACTGCTAGTCCTGCAAGGTATGCTGCTCCAAGGGCTGTAGTTTCATTGACCGTTGGGCGTTCTACTGGAACGTTTAAGATGCCGCTTTGGAATTCCATTAAGAAGTTATTTTTCACTGCCCCGCCATCAACTCGGAGTGTTTTTAACTCAATTCCGGAATCCGCTTCCATTGCTGATAAGACATCTTTCGTTTGATATGCCAGTGATTCTAAAGTTGCGCGAATGAAATGAGCTTTAGATGTACCGCGGGTTAATCCAAATACTGCTCCACGAACATCACTATCCCAATACGGTGTACCAAGTCCCACAAAAGCAGGGACAACATAAACCCCATCCGTTGAGGCTACTTTTGTAGCGTATTCTTCACTATCTTTGGCATCCTTTAACATTTCTAAGCCATCTCTTAACCATTGTATGGCAGAGCCAGCGACAAAGATACTACCTTCTAGTGCATACTCTACTTTTCCGTTTAGACCCCATGCGATGGTGGTTAACAAGCCATGCTCAGAACGAACTGCTTTTGCACCTGTGTTCATCAGCATAAAGCAACCCGTTCCATAGGTGTTTTTCGCCATACCTTGCTCAAAGCACGCTTGCCCGAATAAAGCGGCTTGCTGATCTCCAGCCGCACCAGCAATCGGTACTTCCTTGCCAAAGAAATGATAATCGACTGTATGAGCATAAATTTCGGAAGAAGGACGAACTTCTGGAAGCATAGCTGCTGGAACATTAAGAATTTCAAGGAGCTCCTCGTCCCATTTCAAGTCGTGAATATTATACATTAACGTTCTGGATGCATTAGAGTAATCAGTAACATGCGCTTTTCCGCCGGATAGCTTCCAAATGATCCAAGTATCAATTGTCCCAAACAATAACTTTCCTGCTTCAGCTTTTGCACGTGCACCTTCAACATTGTCGAGAATCCACTTTACTTTTGTTCCTGAGAAATAGGCATCGATTAATAATCCTGTTTTCTCGCGGAACAAGTCGTTGTAGCCTTTTTCCTTTAACTCTTCACAAATTTCACTTGTTTGTCTGGATTGCCAAACAATTGCATTGTAAACAGGGATACCCGTTTCTTTATCCCAAACAACTGTCGTCTCTCTTTGATTGGTAATCCCGATTCCAGCCACTTGTTCAGGCTTGATATTGGACTCTGACAGACATCCAGCGATGACCGCAAGGATTGACCCCCAAATTTCACTTGCATTATGCTCAACCCAGCCTGGTTTTGGAAAATGTTGAGTAAATTCTTTCTGTGCAATATGAACGATCTCACCTTTTTGGTTGAATAAAATCGCACGTGAGCTTGTTGTTCCTTGATCTAAAGATAGAATATATTTTTCCATTATTGATCCCCCAATCAATATTTTTATAAAAAATTATGCAGCTACTTTTGCTTTTTTTACATCTGCAGATTTATTGCTAGTAAAGAAAGCAACCACTAAAATCGCACAAGTAACTCCTAATACTGCCCATAAGCTGCCGAGAACTTCGCCTTTAAACACTGCTTTGTAAAATAACGCTCCCAACGAGCCACCAAGAATCGGTGCAACGACCGGAATCCAAGAATAAGACCAATTGGAACCGCCTTTTCCTGGTATAGGTAATAGGAAATGAGCAATTCGCGGACCAAAATCGCGGGCCGGATTGATGGCGTAACCTGTCGTACCACCTAAAGACATGCCAATTGCGACGATTAAAAGTCCGACTGCTATCGGGTTAAGACCCTCGGTAAATTTATTAGCTCCAATAAACATTATCCCTAAAACGAGAATAAAAGTCCCGATGATTTCACTTAAAAGGTTTGAAAATGTGTGAGGAATTGCAGGACCGGTAGCAAACACACCAAGTTTTGTACCTGGGTCTTCTGTTGCTTTCCAGTGTGGTAAATAGTGAAGAAAAATAACGGTTGCTCCTAAAATGGCCCCCACCATTTGAGCCACAATATACGTAGGTACGTCAGCCCATGCGAAATCTCCTGTTAAAGCCAACGCAATTGTAAGGGCAGGATTTAAATGTGCTCCACTGATTGAACCTACTGCAAATACTGCCATTGTCACTGCTAGCCCCCAAGCTATTGTAATGACAATCCAGCCAGGGCTGTTAGAATAGGATTTCTTTAATGAAGCTCCTGCTCCAATTCCTGCTCCAAAAATAATTAAAATCGCTGTGCCAATTAGTTCCCCCATAAACGCTGTCAAAACAATCTTCCTTTCTTAATATAGTTTTAACAAATTAACATTCGACAAAAAAAGGAGATTCACATCAGAACAAACCCAAGAAAAAAATTAAGGTTTTCTGCGTGAATCTCCTTGTCTCCATCACGATTCATTAACTTGTTAATTTGAATTATATGTTCTGTTGAAAGCGTTGTCAATTATATTTTTTAGTTTTTTAAAATAATAATAGTTTTTAATTTATTAATAGTAGGATGATTGGTAAGCAATCCATTCTGATAGCTATTATTTAAAGCAATCCCATAACTCTATTTTCGATGTTGTGATCGCGGTTGCTCCTGCATTTAGCGCATTTTGAACTTCTTCTTTTGTTCGAATCAGTCCTCCCGCCAAAATAGGTGTATTGAGTCGATCTTTCACTTCTTTAATCATCCAAGGCATCGCCCCTGGCAGTACTTCTATATAATCAGGCCGCGTTTTTTCGATCAGTTGATAGCTTTTTTCCAGGGCATGGCTGTCAATCAAAAAGATTCTTTGAACCGCTAAAACTCCCTTTTGCTTGGCTTTTTGGATCACACTGCTCTTTGTTGAAATAAGGCCAAACGGCTTAAATTCCTGGCATATATACTCGGTTGCAAAGTCATCACTTTTTATACCGCGAATTAAATCAACATGATAAATCATTTTTTTACGGTGTTCCTTGGCCATTTGACTTACGTTTTTCAACTGAGAAATATGCATATCCAGGAATACGCCATATTCATACTCAGATTTTAAGAACCGTTCATATTCTTTCATATTGAATGCAGCTGGCAAGATTTTTTGATGAATCACGTCACTTCACTCCTATGCTTCATGCTTGCATCTATCATAGAGCATGAAGTGTCGATTACTCAATAACTTTCTTACAATAACATTATGAAAATGAAGCTTTTTATAGGAGTGATTTGGTCTAATTTAAACGCAAACAAAATATTTTAAAGGAAGGATTCGATTTTTCCTGTACCACATCATTCCCTATGAAAAAGGTGAGGCTAAATGTTTGCAGTTCATTTTTTCGAAAATAAAAATCTTTTGCTCAGTCAGCTTCTTAAGCGTGTTCCATCCGAAGGTGAAGATTTAAAAATTAAAGGACGAAAAGCTAAAGTTTCAAGTGTAAATAGTATTGACGAAAAAAATGTCTATGTTCAGGTTGTCCTGGAAAGCCTGCAAAAAAATAAACCGATTTTAGATAATCAAAAAAAGAAAAAGAGATAGCAAATCTGAGACACAAAGAACGCACATTTTAGATGGACAGGTCTAATTTGTGCGTTCCTTATTGTTTTGGATAGTGTTCTTATCTTAAAGTACACACTTAGTTATTTCTCCTTAACTTTCTTTCAAAAAGGGATTGAAGCCCATATAGTAAAAACGCCTTATAGAAAAAATAAACGAAAAACTGAAGTTTAGTTAATCTAACTAATGTATAATATCTTAGTTTTTTTGAAAATGGTGTAATTACAAAAACAAATATCGCTTCGATGCACATGTTAAGCAATATAAAACGCCAAAAATTCCCATAAGTCTTTTTGAGGATCCACATCGTGCCAACAAAAAAAGGACCTATGTTGAAAGGAACTTCACCAAAAGTGAAGGAACTGGGTTTATGATAAAAAAACCACCATCGCCGTCTTTTTCCAATTCGAGCATTTAGCAATTCAAAAATGACTATGATGAGTGAAGCTGGAAGAAATCTTTTTATATTACTGAACCCTAGGAATGGTATGGTGATCCATGATAATAACACCATGGAAATATTAAGAAACCATTGAATTTTGATGGTCATCGTATTTACATCCTTTTTTCAAATTCATCTCCTCTTTGTAAAATATCCTTTTCACGATACTCCTATGTAATCCTATATTTGGTTTCAACTTAGTTCTTATTTATTTTTTCAAAGGAATTCAGCCGGCTAAACCAATGAGCCATTAAATAGAATACTGTTAAAATTAAAAATGAATATGTATAAGCCCAATCAAGTTTTTTGTATAAATCAATCTTACTTAAAATCGGCAAACCTATGTATGCTCCAAATACACCAAATGAAACAGCTTTTATAAAAGGGTTAATGCGTGGTTTATATTGTAGCAGCAACATAACTACAACAGGTAAGACAGAAAGACGAAATGAAAAATTTATGGTGGCTACTGGAGCGATTTTTACTGGGTATGCCCACTTACCGTAACTAACACCAAACGTGTCAAGGATCTCTGATAATACCATCACTAATAAACCTGCGGAAAATATGCGTGCTGCATTTTCTCTGTTGAGTAATATTAACCAAATCGTCCAAGGAAGGATGATCATCACTAATGCAATCCACCATTGCCACGTAAATAAAAATGCGTCGGTAACTGCCTCAACTATCATCTGATTTGCTTCAGTAATTTTATTCGTTGCTTTATCTATCTGATTTAATCCCTCTTGATAAGTCACTCGTTTTTCACCTTCATCACCTTTAAATTCATTGCCCTATAGTATTTCCTTATCTCGAAGAATTATGATATTTCTATATTTTTAATTACTTTAGCTGGATTTCCCCCAATAACAACATGATCCGGGACATCTTTTGGGACTACTGCACCAGAAGCGATGACGACATTATTGCCTATCTTAACACCAGGATTTATGACTGCCCTGCCGCCAATCCAGACATTGTCACCAATCGTAACGGGTTTTCCGTATTCTGCCCCGGTTATTCTATCAGTCGGATTAATTGGATGTGTGGCTGTATAAATATGCACTCCGGGCGCAACAAAGCAATTGTATCCTATCCGAATTTCACAGACATTTTTCTCGTCCGTTTCAAGTGTTTCATTAAATAATCTCCTTAGTCGCTGGGCGTTCATTCTTTCCTTGACCAATTCTGGGTCCGCTGCATTCTAGAGTTCCCCCTTGAGCATTTTTTCCTTTTCTTCTTCATTTTGTTAAGTCTCCTTATATATTGGTTTATGAGTAATTATTACCAAAGAACCTTAACTATCCACCACGTTTTAGTAAAAAACCGTAGTCATAGATGGGGTTTGGAAAAATAAATTGCCTGAATATAACCTCTATATTTTGCAAATGTTTAAGTTGTTGGTAATTTTTCTATAAGGAATGATGAGATTGATTTCACTTAATGGAAAGACAGCATTCGTTACTGGAGCAGGAAGAGGAATTGGCCGAGCAACTGCTTTACTTTTAGGCAAAGAAGGTGTAAATGTCGGGTTAATTGGCTTGAATATGGATAATCTTGAGAAGGTTATAAATGAATTAGCAGAATATGATATTCAAACTTCTGCTGCTGTAGCAAACGTTGCTGATTTAGAAGCTGTTCAGCATGCTGTTGAGCATATCACCACCGATTTGGGGCCTATTGATATTTTAATCAATAATGCAGGAACGGGTAAATTCGGCGGCTTTCTCGAGCTAGATCCGGAAGAGTGGGAAAATATTATCCGAGTTAATCTAATGGGTGTATACAATGTTACAAGAACCGTTCTACCATCAATGATTGAAAAAAAATCTGGTGATATTGTTAACATTGCTTCTACCGCTGGTCAAAAGGGGGCCCCGGTGACAAGTGCATACAGTGCTTCTAAATTCGCTGTAATGGGTTTGACAGAATCCCTTATGCTAGAGGTTCGAAAGCATAATATTCGAGTAACAGCATTAACACCAAGCACTGTGGTAACGGACTTAGCCATTGAAACGAATTTAATTTCCGGTAATCCTGAAAATGTGATGCACCCAGAGGATTTGGCAGAGCTGATCGTCGCCGGGTTAAAACTTCATCCAAGAGTATTTGTAAAAACAGCTGGACTTTGGTCTACCAATCCTTGATTTGGTAGTACATCCCCTATTCAAAGAATTGGTGTATCACCATCCTTTTTAGTAAAAAATTAACGCAATTTATTATTGGAGGTGCAGTTATGTCTGAGTTAGAGCCTATAGAATACGAAACGGGTAGTCCTATTCGCGATTTTGATATAATCAAAATTACTAAAACTACAAATGGCTATGAAGCACTGCTTGATATTAATTTAGACAGTGGTTATGCCCTGACCAGAACAACATTGGAAATTACCGAAGAAGATTTAGAAGGATATGAAACAAATGATATTGAAGAAGGAATTAAATATGCGTTAGGCTTCTTCGATAGCTAAGCTCAGCAAAAAAGACTAAGGAGTAAATTGAATTTTCCTTAGTCTTTTTTTCTTTACACTTTCCCCTCTTCCGCCATTACTCCATTACTCCTGTATTTTTCAACTTAGAATGGAGTACAAATTTAAATTCATCCTTAAAAAACCAACGATAAAACAATCTTGATGAATAATTTGTGAGCCATAATGTTATAAAACTCCAATACCACTTCCATTTTATATATTTGATTAGATTGGTATATCTTTCTGCAAAAAACTCAACTAAGGTTATAAATCCTATATTTAAAAGGTAATATAAAAATTTTATTAATTTGTTTTTGTTTTCAGGATAATGCAAATTAAATACTGCACAAAGCACGGGATAAAAAAAATACTCAAAAGAAAAGCTTGTTTTATTTGCTTTCTTAAAAAGACGAACAGGATATTTTATTAATCCTTTTTCAACAACAAGAAGTCCAAACAGCCATGTAACAAGTTGTTTATAAAAAAAAGCTACCATTGCATTTCTTATTTTATTTTTAGGTATTAGTGTTAAAAGAATTCCGACCGTTCCAACCCAAAAAGATAGTAATAAAACTTTGTCTTTGGACAAAAATACCACACCCCCTTGTTTCTACTTGAATCAGCTCTTAATGCAGAATCCAATTAAGTATATTTTTCTCCATTACTACTTCCATATTCAAAAAACAATAAAATAAGCAATTGCAATCAACATTTTTTCACTAAAGTGAGGAATGCTATATTTTGTGGAGGTGAGGTATGAAAAAGTTTCATTTACTAGTGATACTGTCTTTTATTTTAGTCTTAAACCCTATAAGAGAAGCTTCTGCAAAACAACAACTGGATTGCAAGAAATTAGCGCAAATTTTTAAGGCAGGTGTTGAGGATGAGAATGGGATTTGCTCTGTCGAGATCGTTCGACGTGACCTCAATGTCACCCATATGGGCCAAAAAATGTCACCTGAAACAATGGAGTTGGCCTTTCATTTTTCCTTTGAAAAAGTGGATAATCAAACTGCGGTGATGGGAGAATTGGCTCTTTTAGAAGAGGAAGTTAATCCAGTCATTACTGAGCTACAAAAAGGAAAACTGGAAGTAACTGCGTTACATAACCATATGATCCATGAACGGCCGAGGATCATGTATGTTCATTTCCAGGGTTTGGGCGATATGATGCAACAGGCGAATACAATTAAAAAGGCCATTGAGAAAACTGGCCACAAATAACAAAAAATAAACCGATAACGTCACTTCTAACGTTATCGGTTTATTTACAACCATTACGCTTTCTTCACTGCTCCTGGTTTATCCTTTTCCAATAAAACAATTAGCGCCGGTAGTAGGATTCCCCGGATCAGGAAGGTATCTAGTAAAATACCAACGGCCACGATGAATCCAAATACAAACAATAGCTGGATTGGCTGAGTCATTAGAACGGCAAAGGTGGCGGCAAGAATAATCCCTGCAGATGAGATGACTCCACCGGTGTTAGCCACGGCGATTTCAACCGCTTTTTTGACGGGATGCTTCGCCCTTTCCTCCATAAACCTTGAAATTAAGATGATATTATAATCAATCCCCAGTGCCACAAGGAAGACAAACGAATAGAGCGGAACGCGGTTACTAATCGTATCAATGTCAAAAAACAGACTGCTTAGGAACATCCCTAATCCCACTGCGGCTAAAAATGAAATTAATATCGTGCCCATCATATAAATCGGCATTTTAATCGACCGAGTCATATAGATTAACATCACAAAAATAAGGAGCGATTCGAGAAGAACGATCACAATAAGATCTCTATTGTTGGTGGCGCGATCGTCTATTTTCGTTGCTGTTTCCCCAGCAAAATAAATATCGCCGTCTAATTTACTGTCGGAGAGAATCTTGTCCTTATCCGCAATGATCTTCTCCAACGCATCCATAGACTTTACAGAGTACGGGCTCTCTTTAAAAGTAAGATTGAGTTGGATGACTTTTTGATTTTCTGTGCTCCCGCTTGGTCGAACACTGGCCACAAGCGGCTTGTCGGCTAACACTTGGATCAACTCTGCTTGTTGCTCTTGCGTAACAGCCTCTTTTGCTTCATAAAGGACCGTTGTTGGGGCAAGGTCCCCTTTTTCAAAGTTTTCTTCCAAAATTTCATAGCCTAGTCTTGATGGCATATCTTTCGGAAATGACTTCATTGTATCGAATTCATATTTTAGGTTCAGCATGTTCAATGCCGAAGCAAGCAAAATCACTCCAATAACGGATGCAGAAACCACCGGCTTCTTAACGACGAAGTGACCAACTTTGCTCCATAAAGAATGTGAGTGAACGGTTTCCTCACCTACGCGAGGAATTTTAGGCCAAAATGATCTTCTGCCAAACAGAGTAAACAATGATGGAACTAATGTTATCGATGCGAGCATGATGATCAGCATCGTTATTCCAAATACCGGTGCGAAATTTTGATAGTCTCTAAATTCAGCAAAGAACAAAACGAGCATCGCGGCTAATACGGTTCCGCCAGAGAAGAATACCGGCAAACCTGTTTCACGCATAGCAAATTTCATGGCATCATATTTGCTATCATGCTTTTTCAGTTCTTCACGGTAACGGGAAAAAACAAATAATGAATAATCAATAACAGCAGCGAATAATAGAATCGTCATAATCGATAAGGTTTGGTTGCTTAAAAACAAGCCCGCTTTCCCCATTAAGCCAAGCGTCTGGTTTACCACTTCATACACGAACGCTGCCGATAATAACGGAATAAGCGCTAGTAATGGCGAACGATAGATGACTATAAGAAGAATCAAGATTAAACCTACTGTTGATAGTAAAAGAACAATATCTGCTCTAGAAAAGAGGTTAAGGGAGTCAACGGCAATTCCTGCCGGTCCGGTAATATTAAATGATAGATCGGTAGTATCTTTGACCATATCACCGATCTCTTCTTGGGCCGTTCTCATTTCCTTTGTCTCTAACGACGATTCAAAGGTAACTGGAAGGATCATCGTGCGTTGATCCTTTGAAAAGAAGCTCGCTGTTGCCTGCGGAGGCATCTTTGTCAAAGGGACGATTTCTTTTACCCCTTCCACCTTTTCAATTTTTTCAAAAAGCTGAGTAAGATCAGAAACCGAAATCTTACCATCTTCCGATTGAAACACTAAAATGGCCGGAATTCCGTCATTATTTTTAGAATACTGATCCAATTTCTTTTGAGCAATGACCGATTGGGCGTCTTCCGGAATCGATTTAATGCTCGTCGATTCGTAATCCTTTGCGCTTGGTGCAAGAACGGCCAATAAGACAGTTACTAATAACCAAATTCCTAGCGTTATCCACATACCCTTTTTAGACGTAACGCGGTCAGTAATTGACTGTAAAAATGTATTCATCATATCCTCCTGCCAGCTGAAATAGTTTAAAGCTTTACTTATTGATCGAAAGTGACATCAGTGTCACTTTTAAGCAAAAAATAAATGACACTATTGCCACTTTCATTATCTTTTATAGTAACGTTAGTGTCAATTATTTGATTTCGAACATTCCACGGCTCAATATTTCCTTAATCGAACGAACCCACTCAGACTGAGGAACTCCAAAATGATTCGGGATCGCAATTGATTGAAAGATGATTCCTAACATGAGTCCATCAGGAATATGGGTCTTAAGTTTCCCCTCTTTTCTTCCTATATCAATAAAATCCTGTAAATATTTATACATGTCTAAATGAAGCTGATCGAGCCTTTCTTTCCTTTCTCTGACGGTACTGTTTGAATTTACCGGAATTTGCTGTGCCACGCCGATCAGGTGCGGAACCTCCGTTCTTTTAAACATGACATCAAAAAGAAAATCAAACTGTGATTCAAAGCTTGCATGATTAACTATTTTCTTTAATTCGAGGAGGTATTGCTCCATTTCATAAATCATAAAGTCAATGATCAATTCGTCTTTGTTCTCGTAGTACTTATATAGTGCTCCTCTTGATACGTTCATCCTTCCTGCCAAAAGGCTAAAGGTAAATCCTTCATACCCGTGTTCAAGAAGAATTGGTTTTGTCGCTTGAAATAGCTCTTCCGTAGAGAACTTCCGCTCCCTTGCCATACGTCTCACCCCAAGACCTATTATATAGAAATATTTTCATTAAAAAAAGCAAACAATTTTTCTTTTTAAGGCTGTGTTAAACTTGACTGTTGATTGCAGCGAGAGGCGCTTGCTTTCCGCGGGGCGGGCGGTGAGCCTGTCTAGCTTGCAGCGGCTAGGGGCTCGGGGTCATAAGCCAATCCGTCAAGAAGGTCAAAGAACGACCTTCATGCCGGCTCGTCTTATGCCTGTCGCCCCTGGGCAAGCCGCTTCCTCTTTTCCTTCTCCTCGGAGCTAAAGCTCCTGTGGGGTCTCACCTGTCCCGCTGCTCCCGCAGGAGTCAAGCGCCTTCCTCTCCAATCAACATTGTGTAAAAAA
>NZ_JBKFGH010000029.1:0-93461 GCF_051233475.1 Neobacillus terrisolis
TCGGAGCTAAAGCTCCTGTGGGGTCTCACCTGTCCCGCTGCTCCCGCAGGAGTCAAGCGCCTTCCTCTCCAATCAACAATGTGTAAAAAATCAACACTGAGCTTTAAGACAGCCCTTTTTAAAAATGATGGTCTTGATTACAAAAAAGTTTTTTTATGCACCGTATTGCATATTTAAGCAATTGCGATTACAATAAGTTATGTTGAAAAAATAATTATTGAATAAATAATCAACAAGAGAGAAAACATATTATTTAGGAGGCATTTTAAAATGAAACAAAAATTTAAGCTAATGTTAGTGTTATTATTTTCATTATCTTTCATCTTAACTGCATGTGGAACAAGCGAAGATAAGGCAGGAGACACAAAGGAATCAAAGAAAACACTTCGTGTTGTGACAGCTGCAGAATATGCTCCATTTGAATATATGGACAAAGGTGAAATCGTAGGTTTTGATGTTGATTTAATGAACGCTGTTGCTAAAGAAGCTGGTTACGAAGTGAAAATCGAAAATGTTGGCTGGGATCCGATTTTTGTTGAGATTGAAGGAAAGCGTGCAGATTTAGCAGCATCTGCTATTACGATTAACGATAAGCGTAAAGCTAGCTATGACTTTACTTCTCCTTACTTCTTATCAACAAATATGATTCTTGTAAAAGAAGGCAGCACTGTAAAAACGGCTGCTGATTTAGAAGGCAAGAAAATTGCCGTTCAAAACGGAACAACTGGACAAGCTGCAGTTGAAAAATTATTTGGAGAAAACAACGAGAATCTTAAGAAGTTCGAAAACATTCCTTTAGCCATTATGGAATTGAAAAACGGCGGTGTTGATGCAGTAGTAGCAGATAACACAGTGGTTGAAGAGTATGTGAAAAACAATCCTAAAGATAAGCTTGTCGTGATTGAAGATGACAAAGCGTTTGAACCAGAATTCTACGGTTTATTGTTACCAAAAGGCAGCGAGCTAAAAGCTGATATGGATAAAGCGTTAAATACAGTTCTTGAAAATGGAACATACACTAAGATCTATAAAGAATGGTTTGGTGTAGAACCAAACATTGAAAAATTAACTGAACAACAATAATAAAGTAAACTAACCCAGGATTGGCTTCAATCCTGGGTTTCTTCTTTTTTACACAGTGTCTCGCTCAATCAATTTCACAAATATCTTCTCATGCGTAATATTTGTATGGTCCATTGCTTGGTAAAACAGTTTCTTTCCAATTTTTATTAGTGGGATTTCAAGTGTTGTGATGTTCATAATTTTAGCAATGGGTTGATTGTCAAATCCCATTAACGCAAGTTCCTCTGGGATCGAAATGTTTTGCACTTTACAGCAGGTTAAAATACCTGCTGCAACCATATCGCTCGTTACTAAAAGTGCAGATGGCGGGTTATTCATTTTTTTGATCCGCTCTACCACTTCTTCCCCATCTTCAAAATTATAACAATCGTAGAAAATGTAATTTGGATCAAATAGTTCATTTATCTCCATTAAAAAGTCTTTGTAGGCCAATTCTCTTTGTTTACTATTGGCTCCTGATTTTCTTCCGATGGTATACCCAATCCTGCGATGTCCCTTTTGATGAAGATATTCTAGGGCTTTGTAGAAACCGTTGTAATGGTTTATGTAAGTTGATGATATCTTTCTACCTTCCGTATCCTCACATAAAATAATCGGTCCAAACCTCTGGTACTCCTCTATTCTCTCCCATTCACATATTCTCGAACAGATGATTAAAGAATCAATTTGCTTATGTTTCAACATATTTAAGGCGTCAATTTCACGCTGTTCCTCGTAATTGGTTTGAATGAGAACCAATTTGTATTTGTTTTTCACCGCTTCATTTGCGATCCCTTCCACAAGCAAGCCGAAATAAGGGTGATTCGTGAATGGAACAACCACTCCAATCAAAAAGGTTTCTCCCTTGCTTAAATGTACGGCATTAATATTTCGCTGGTAATTTGATTCCTCGATGGCTCGCAAAACAGCCTTCTTTTTTTCCTCATTAACATATGGATGATGATTTAATACACGCGATACTGTTGTTACGGATACTCCTGCCATCTTTGCAATGTCTTTTATATTCGCCATTTTGAACTCACCTTTTTGAAAAATCTTCTTGCTCTGAAATGCGTTTCATAAAATAAGCTTATTTTGAAAAATAAAGGAGGAATGTTTTATGGTCACGCTCGTTGGTATCCTTTGCTTAATTTTTATTTGTAGTTCCATATTAATTTTAACACCCCTTGCTACCTCTTCTTATCAAAAAAGAAGCTATATGGAAGGCACAAAAGACAACTATTCCTATCTATTCGATGTATATGATGAAACCTTTTTTCTTTTTGAGAAAAGCTGTTTAAAAGAACAATGTTGATTTTTGAACACTCTGTTGATTGGAGAGAAAGGTGGGAGACTCCTGCGGGAGAAGGTGTCACGGGAGACCCCACAGGCACTATGGCGCCGAGGAGGCTCCCGGACTCCCCCGCGGAAAGCGAGCACCTGGAACGGAAATCAACAGACTAATTTAACACAGCCTTGAGAAAAAATAAATCTACTTTGTTCTTATTATAATACAGTGTTCCAGTCACTAAAAAAACCTCTCCAATTGGAGAGGTTTTTAATGGATTATGCAGCAGTTTCTGTTTTGTTTTTCAAACGCAATCCAGAAGCTTTTAATACGCGAGCGATAGCTCCAGTGACTACAATGGTAACTAAAACCGGAAGCAACCAGCCAAGTCCTTCGTTGTATAATGGCAAGTTCTTTTCATAAAATGAAACAATTGGCACCATCCATCCAAAGTATTCGATTCCGATTAAAGCGCAGAATGTTTTAAAACCATCAATGATACTGATCATAAATGTTACTACTGTAGCTGCAACGTATACAATCCGAGAATGGTTAAATAATTTAGATAAAAACGTTAGAAGCATCAATGATACTGCTAATGGATATAAGAACATTAATACAGGAATAGAGTAATTAATAATGTTCGACAAACCAAAGTTTGCAATGATTAATGAAACTAAAGAGAAGAACAGAACCCACTTCTTATAGCTAATTTTAGGGAATAAAGTATTAAAATATTCTCCACATGCTGTCATCAAACCGATACTCGTTGTAAGACAAGCTAGAAGAATAATGACAGAAAGCATAACCGTTCCTGCTGTTCCAAAATAATGCGCTGCTGTTTTGCCAAGTACAGGGCCACCAGTTGCAAGTAGGCCAAACATTTCTGTGCTAGTTGCTCCTAAATAAGCAACTCCTACATAAATGATTCCAAGGAATACTGTTGCAACAACTCCCGATTTTGCTGAAGCCATAAGGACTCCACGAGTAGAAGTAACACCCATCGAACGAATCGCATTAATAACGATGATACCGAACACGAGTGATGCGAGTGCATCCATCGTGTTATAACCTTCCATGAAGCCTTTCATGAACGCGCCACTTGCATAAGCTTCTTGAGGTGCTTCAATAGAACCCATTGGTTTAACAACGACCATAATCAATAATACAAAAAGAAGAATTAGAATTCCTGGTGAAAGGAATTTCCCAACATTATCAACGATTTTTGCTGGATTTAAAGAAAACCAAAGGGTAACTCCGAAAAATATAAGTGTAAATACAATTAATCCTACTTGTCCAAAGCTTTCACCAACAAACGGAGCGATTCCGATATCGTATGAAACAGCGCCGGTTCTTGGTGCTGCAAAGAATGGCCCGATTGTTAAATATAATAATGAAGTAAAAACAGCACCATACATCGGATGAATCCGGCCTGCAAGCTCCTGCAGGTTTTTACTTCCCGAGATGCCCATTGCTAAAATTCCTAAGAATGGCAGCCCAATACCCGTAATTAAAAATCCTACTACTGCCTGCCAAACGTTTGAACCTGCATTTTGTCCAAGAGATGCTGGAAAGATTAAATTGCCTGCACCAAAGAATAATGCAAACAACATTACTCCTACAACGAAATACTTCGAAAATGGTAACTTATTTTCCATATTTTTTGTTCCTCCTATGATGTCAATACATAATTTTAGAAAAAAATAATTTTTCAGATAAATTTAATATATCACAATAGTAATCTTACTTTTCTTCCGGGCGAAACGCAACAATTTTTTTGATGTTTTTTTTTGACAATTTTAAAAAGACAAAAAGTAACAGTTGATAAATTAAAATTTTTTTATTTTCGCTAGATACAATTTCGGTATCTAAAAACCGAAATTTATAATTATTTTGATATAATTTTATTTTCAGTTTTTAATAGCTACAATGAAGCATAAATGAATCCTCCTCATTTGCTGATTAAGACGTACCTTTGACTGAAGTCGGCTTTTTTTCTCTTCTTTTTTACAATCCTCAAGAATACACTTGGATATTGGAAATATCTATTCTGTTGGATTGGGAGGAAAATAATGAATACAACCAAAAAATCAATCGTAGATAGCTGGCTTCGTCATCGGCTCGTTACAAATGAAATCATCGAAATGATTTCAGACGATGATCTTCTCTTTAAGCCCTGGGACAAAGCTTTGAGTTTAAAGGATCTAGTGCTTCACATAGGGAATGCCGGAGATTACTTTGTCAGGGCCGTGATAGAAGGATCTGCAGTAAGACCATCCGGACAACAACCAGAGGTTCAAACCGCTTTACAGTTACAACAATTTTTAGCTGAAGTAACGTCAAATACCAGGAATAATCTTGAAAGCTTAACAGCTAAACAATTGGAAAACCCTGTTGATTTAACCCAGCTATTAGGAACCAAGCTTCCAGGTAGGCATGTGTTGCAAATAATGAGAGAACATGAAATTCACCATAAAGGGCAACTATTTACCTACGCTCGTATGATTGGCTTAAAAAACCTCCCTAAATTTATAAAAAAACAATTATAGAGTAAGTGATTTAAGAATTATTGAGATACTCCAATCAAGCCAACTATCTATTATAAAAGTAAAAAGCAGGAGCTCCATTTTCAAGCTTCCTGCTTTTACATTGTATGGAACCAGCTTTAGATCTTTTTAACAAATTCTGATTTTAATTTCATCGCGCCGAAACCTTCAATTTTACAATCGATATCATGGTCGCCTTCGACTAAACGGATATTTTTAACTTTTGTACCTATTTTAATAACGGATGAGCTCCCTTTTACTTTTAAGTCCTTAATGACTGAAACGGTATCGCCATCGTTTAATACATTTCCATTAGCATCTTTAATAATCTTTGTATCTTCAGATACAGATTCTAAAGACCACTCGTGTGCACATTCGGGGCAGACAAAAAGGCTTCCATCCTCGTATGTATATTCTGAATTACATTTTGGGCAATTTGGTAAATGAGACATTAATATTTTTCCTCCATTTGTTAAATTTTCAATTTTTTTGTGTTTCACCGGACATGTCGCACACCCTAGAAAAGGAGACTTCTTTTCCTTACTTCACATCAATAACCCATGCTGCTTTTGCTCCAGTGATATTATTTTTATAATAGATTTTATAAGGGCCTTTTCCTGATACACCATAAGTCTGTTGACCTTTCAGTAGTTTTCCAGGTTGAATTTTCCCATTAAAATAAGCAACTGGATAGGTATCCATTTTATCACCTTTATAGTCATAGACCTCAAAGTCTGAATCAGTAATAAACGCTTCAGCTTGACCATCATTTTGGAACTCAAGATCTAATAACAATACTTTGACCGGTTGGTTTTCTTCAAACTCAACCCGTTGATCAGTGTACTGAGCATTCGTAAAAGTAATAATGTTTCCTTCAACATCTACTTTATCCCCAAGCTTGAATGTCCCTAAAATTTTAGGACGGCCAGTGTCTTCATCAAAATCAATTGGGCCATTATTTTCTGCAATCACTGTACCTGCTAAGTCTTGTGAGCGGATAACGGGATCCTTTTGATCATCAAACAATTCAGTATGAGCATAAAATTGCCGAATAAACGTATCCATCACGGCAGCTTGGATTAAGTTCTCAAATGACGCTCCATCAGAATTATTAACTGTCAAAACAACCGTTTTATTATCAACAAGTTCAGCATCACTATAAAGCGATTTTCCGTTTTCATTTTCATCGGTTATTCGGAGCAGTATTTCCTTGAAATCTTGTTTGGAGAAGTATAGCTTATCCCAATCAAAATGATTTTGATTTTTCCAATCAAAATTTCCCAGTTCGTCTAAAGATGTAAATTCCCTTTTCTCTTGGCCAATTTCTTCAACTTTTTGATTCGTAGATTCTACGTCCACAAAACATGATACCAAAAGTATCGGAATAAGCAAACCAATTGAGACAATTATAAATCTTTTTAGCAACAACTTTTCTCCCCTTTGCGTGGTATTCCTGCAAATTATGTACTTTTCTTATATTAGACTATTGGAAATGGAATTCCAACCGTTTTTATTTGTGATTCTGCTAAATTTTTCTAGTAGTTTACTATCCTTTTACTGGGTACGCACCCAATTCTGGATCCATGTATCATTTCGTATTCAGGAAACTTAGCGTTCTACCACATTTCTATAGGAATATTATAAGTATGAAGTGAGGTGATCACATGGAAAGGGAACGGATTGTCCCATTTTTAACAACAAGAAGCTTAGAGCCAGAAAATCAGGAATCCCCTATCCACTTTCTTAATTATTGGCAAACACCAACGAAATATTTTTATCTACGAAACCATTTTCCCTACCCTTTTCTCACCCAAAATCATTTATGGTTGCAAATTTCCGGTCAAGTAAGACAGCCTCGTTACTTACATTATTATGAAATCATTTCTATGCCTACTAAATCTATTGTAACTCCACTTGAGTGCGCAGGTAATAAGCGGAACTATTTTGTCCCAAAAGTGTATGGCGAACAGTGGGAAGATGGAGCGATCAGCCAAGGAAAATGGACGGGGATTCCTTTGATTGAGCTTCTTAAAAATGTCGGGGTTTCTGAATCGGCTAAAGAAATTGTTTTTCACGGAGCGGACAGCGGGAAGAAACCCGGAGTCGAAGGAAATATCCATTTTGCAAGAAGCCTTCCAATCGAAAAAGCCCTCCATCCCGACACGTTGATTGCCTTTCAATATAATGATCAACCGCTTAGCTTAAAGCATGGTTTTCCGTTTAGATTAATCGTTCCGAATTGGTACGGAATGGCTTCAGTAAAATGGCTCAGCAGACTTGAAGTAATCGACCGTCCTTTTGAAGGCCACTTTCAAACAGAAGATTATGTATATTATCCTCAAAGAGACAAGGACAAAGACCGTTTTCCGGTTACAACTATGAATATAAATTCAACCATTCTTCAGCCTCTACATTTAACAATCTTGCCAAAGGGGAGTCATGAAATTAACGGGATTGCTTGGACAGGAGAAGGAGTGATTTCCGAGGTAGAAATAAGCTTTGATAAAGGAGATACTTGGCGAAAAACCACCCTTCACAAAAACCAGTATCAAACCTATGCTTGGGTCAATTGGTCCTACAACTGGGACGTTGGAGTAAAAGGTGAGTACACAATTTACTCAAGGGCAAAGGATACCGCCGGACGAATTCAACCGTTAACAGCTTTTTGGAATCAAAAGGGCTATGGCTATAACGCCGTATCGATAATCAAAATCAAAGTCGAGTAAATAATTATGGGCATCATCCATTTTCGGACGATGCCCTCACATTTCTGATTGGTTAGTATTTTTATAATCCTCCACAAGAAGGATTATCATCATTGGTAGATTGTGTTGATCGGTCTTCTTCGATTGAATTTGACACCGATTCTAATCCATAGCCAGTCGAACTAATTTCTAAACTTTCTTTTTCTTCTTTTCTTTTAGCTAACGAATAAGTTCTTTTATTAGTATCCATTCCGGCCACCTATCATTGTGTCATTTGATTAAGATCAGAAATGCAATCTTGAACTAGTGTTACCGCTTGACTCATCGCTGCGCCGCCGCCAACCGCAGCGGTTACCCCTAAGGCTTCAAGTATTTCTTCTTCGCTTGCGCCTTGGTCAAGGCAGCCTTTCGTATGATAAATAATACAATACTCATCCTGTGAATATACACTAATGCCTAACGCAATTAACTGCTTTTCCTTTTGGGATAGGACGCCTTCTTTAAAACATGCCTCAGTAAACTCATTGAAATGTCGGGCGATTTCCGGCATTTTTTGCGTAAAAGTGCCTAGCCCATGTTTATATTCATGCAGTGCGGCTTCCGTTTCATTTCGAGGAATATAATCTTCCATCTCCTTACCACTCCATTCATTCAATATCACTGATAGTATGGATTAAAATGGAACAAGTATTCCAAGATTCAGAGCTGTTTTAGTGAAATGTCTTTTGGCAGATTGTGTTGAATTTCGAGTTTGGCTGATAAATACAGCAATTCGGCGGATAAATCGATTTTCAGGCGGATAAACGGCCATTTTCCGCGGATAAACCATGACCCTGTTGCAAATCAACCTACTAAAAAACTACGGCAACCTTCGCAAAACTTCCTCGATCGGAATCGCCAGCCCCTCCAGCTTTTCCCCCTTATTGACTCTCGGAATAGTCGAAGCAAACACCACTCCTACCACTTTTCCCTCTTCGTTAATCACAGGACTGCCGCTATTACCTCGATAGACTGGAGCCGTGATTCCGAGAACTGGAACTTCAATATCATTTACACCCCTTAGGCCAATTAATTCGCCCTTATTGGCAATTTGGTAAAAAGCCAACGGATTACCGATAACAAAGACCGCATTCCCCTCTGCCAAACTAGCTTTATTGTCCAATGTTAGAACAGGTAAATCTTCCCCTTTAATATCTAAAAATGCTACATCTATTTCTGGAAACCCCTGTTCCACGGTCGCTTTATAAACTTGTCCATCCGAAAAATGAACGACGATCGGTTTCATGTTTTCGATTACGTGATAATTGGTGATGATATATCCGTCTGCTGCTATATTAAAGCCTGTTCCTTTTATGTTATTTCCTTCAACAGCCACCACTGCTTTTTTGAATTGTTGGATATCCTCACGCTGGGATAACTGAAATGATGTTTTCAAAAATTCAAGGGCTGGCAAATTAAAAAAAGTGGTAAAGATCGAAAAGCTGCTGATCAAAAAAACAACTGCGATAATTGCGGCGCTAGAACGGATTATTCTTTTTCGGCGCTTTTTTCTCCGCTCTCTCCCCGGGTCATCCTCCTCGATCAGAAAGTCTTCAACAGTTGGCTCTTCATATTGAATGGTTTCCTCCCTTTGTTCGTCCATAACAACCCCCTTCCCTTCCTTTTAAAAAGTACAACAGAATATTGGTTTATTATTATCTTATCGGTTAACAATTTCAAACAGTATAATCCCATTCCAAAGTGATTGCCAACTATGCAGAACCATGATAATATTTATCTAATTATATTTTACCGCAATAGGATTGTTACTGTTCAATCAGGCAAAACCTAAGACTAATAGGCTCATCATTAGTTTTAGGTTTTTTTTATTCCAAAATTTACTACAATAGGTGATTATGATGAAAATCGCTAAAGTAATTAACAACAATGTTATTAGTGTTATCGATGCTCAAAATAAAGAATCCGTAATTATGGGCAGAGGGATTGCTTTTCAGAAACGCCCTGGTGATGTTGTAGACGAGAGTAAAATCGAAAAGGTGTTTAAGCTCGACAACAAGGATGTTTCGGAAAAATTTAAAACATTACTTTACGAAATCCCTTTAGAATACATGGAGGTTTCTGAAGAGATTATTAACCGTGCCAAAGAAAGAATCGGCAAAAAGCTTAATGACAGCATTTATGTTTCGTTGACCGACCATATAAATTTTGCGATTGAACGAAATCAAAAGGGCTTATTAATTAATAATGCTTTGCTTTGGGAAATTAAAAGGTTTTATAAGGATGAATTTTGTATCGGCTTAGAAGCGTTAAAAATGATTGACAGCAAGTTGGGCATTTCTCTTCCTGAGGATGAAGCGGGCTTTATTGCCATGCATATCGTCAATGCTGAGTTAAATGAAGAAATGCCAAACGTGGTGAATATAACGAAACTAATTCAAGATGTTCTAACAATCGTAAAGTATCATTTCAAAATTGAGCTTGATGAGGAATCATTAAATTATTTCCGCTTTCTCACCCATTTAAAGTTTTTTGCCCAGCGCCTTTTTAGTGAAACTCATTTCGAGAGTCGCGATGATTTTTTATATGAATTGGTTAAGGATAAGCACAAGGATGCATTTCACTGCACGGAAAAGATTAAAAGTTTTATTGAAAAAACTTATAGGCATACGATTACGAAGGAAGAAATGGCCTATCTTACGATCCATATCGAGAGGGTTGTAAATCGGAATTAATTTTTTCTAAAGAAAGCGTTGACAAGAAATGAAAGCGCATGCTATTCTAATATCACAAATTAATATTGATTTGTTAGGATTGTTACTGATCATGCAGGCAAAACCTAAATTGCAATGTCACCTTTGACTTGCAATTTAGGTTTTTTTTTATTCCCTGAATGATGGAGAACTCGTAAGCGTTGGCCATGCTTACGAATATCTTCATCCGCTTTGTTAAAACTAAATCATAATCAAACAGGATTGTTACTGGTTAAGCAGGCAAAACCTGAGAAGCTCGAGTTGGGTAAATATGCCCTCTCCTGCTCCTCAGGTTATTTTTTTTCAAAAATAAGGAGGGTACTGTAATGGATTATACAAAAACAGCTAAAAGTATTGTTGAGCTTGTTGGCGGCGAAGAAAACGTACAGCACATGATTCACTGTATGACAAGATTACGATTTAACCTACATGACATAAAAAAAGTGGACCGCAAAAAAATGGAGAAGGTTCCTGGAGTAATGGGCACAAATATTAGCGGTGGACAGTTTCAAATTATTATCGGGAACGATGTACCAAAAGTATATACCGCCATTTTAGAAAACAGTTCCATTAAGGCAGATAGCAAATCAAAGAAATCTGGCAATAGTAAAAATGTGATTGCCTCTATCTTTGATGTGATTTCCGGTGTATTTACACCGATTCTTCCTGCGATTGCCGGTGCCGGTATGATCAAAGGATTGCTCGCCATCGCACTGACGCTTGGCTGGCTAACAAATGAGAGTCAAGTTTATACCATCTTGAATGCAATTGGCGACGGAGCGTTTTACTTCCTGCCTATATTATTAGCAGTTAGTGCAGCGCGTAAATTTGGAAGCAGTATTTATGTAGCAGCAGCAATCGGGGCCGCCCTCTTACACCCAACCTTAACCGCATTATTAAGCTCAGGTGAAAAGGTTGCTTTTCTCGGTTTACCTGTAACCGCTGTCACCTATTCTTCTACGGTAATTCCGATTTTACTGGCAATTTGGATTGCATCTTATGTTGAGAAATGGGTCGACCGGATTATTCCGAGCATGTTTAAACTGATTGTTGTTCCAACGTTAACGATTCTAATTGTGGTACCTGTGACGCTAATTGCGGTTGGACCTCTAGGTAATTATCTTGGAAACTTGCTTTCTTTTGGAGTTGGCGCATTATTTGAACATGGCTGGATCTTTGCTGGATTAATCTTAGGTGGTACATGGTCATTAATTATTATGACGGGTATGCACTATGCTTTTCTTCCAATTGCGATGAACAATCTCGCTACAAAGGGGTACGACTTGATTTTACCTTCAATGTTCATGGCCAATATGGGGCAAGCTGGGGCAACATTTGCAGTATCTTTACGTTCAAAAAATAAATCTTTTAAATCACTTGCGATGACGACAAGTTTAACTGCTGTGATGGGGATTACCGAACCGGCTATGTATGGCGTTAACATGCGATTGAAGAAGCCATTTATCGGAGCGTTAATCGGTGGTGCTGTCGGAGGAGCTTATTACAGTGCTTTAGGCGTAAAATACTATATCCTTGGCGGTAATGCCGGTTTACCAGGGATTGCATCATTTATCGGTGAAGGATTTGTATTAGCAGTATTAGGTTTCCCAATTGCTTTCGCAGCTGGTGCTATTGCAACGTATTTAATGGGCTTTGAGGATGTTGAAAGTGATGAGGAAGAAACGACAGATGGTGATCAAAGTAAAGCTGATGGTTCATCACCAGATGTAATCGTCGCCGCTGAAAAATTATTTAGCCCATTAAAAGGTGAAGTAAAACCATTAAGTGAAGTGAAGGACTCTACGTTTTCAAGCGGGATTATGGGAAAGGGTTTTGCCATCCAGCCAACTGAAGGAAAAGTTGTATCTCCCGTCACTGGTCGAGTTACGACTATTTTTAAAACAAAACACGCAATTGGCATTACGAGTGATAACGGTGCAGAAATTCTTATTCATATTGGTTTAGATACTGTTAAATTGAATGGAAAGCATTTTACTGCACATGTTAAAGATGGTGACTTTGTGGATGTTGGTGATACTCTGGTAACCTTTGACTTGGAAGCAATTAAAGCTGAGGGCTACGACTTAACGACACCAATTATTATTACAAACCCTGATCGTTATCAATCGATTCAACCTGTCAAGGAAGGACATGTTGAAACACGAGATGCATTCATGGCTTTATTAGTATAAGTAAAAATAAGGGGGATTTCCCTCCCCCTTTTCTAATTTTTATATATTCATTCTAAAGATAAGAGGTTTACTTAATATTTTTACTAGGAGGAAACAAAATGAATACAGTTGGCAATAAATTTCCAGAAGGATTTTTATGGGGAGGGGCAACAGCTGCTAACCAAATGGAAGGTGGATTTCACGAAGGCAATAAAGGGTTAAATATTGCCGACGTTCTTCCTGGAGGAAAAGAGCGTTTATCGATTTTACAGGAACCTGGTTTTAACTTTGAAATTGATAAAAGCAAATATTCTTATCCAAATCATGAAGGTATCGACTTCTACCATCGCTACAAAGAAGATATTGCCTTATTTGCAGAGATGGGCTTCAAAGCATTCCGTATGTCGATTGCCTGGACACGAATTTTTCCAAATGGCGATGAGTTAGAACCAAACGAAGCGGGGCTTGCCTTCTACGATCGTGTTTTTGATGAATTACACAAGTATGGAATTGAACCGGTTGTAACCATTTCTCACTATGAAATGCCGGTTAACCTTGTTAAGGAATACGGCGGCTGGAGAAATCGTCAAGTGGTCACCTTCTTCGAGCGCTATGTAAATGCAATCTTCAACAGTTATAAAAACAAAGTAAAATATTGGATGACTTTTAATGAAATTAATAGCGGCTTAGTGATGCCGATTATGGGTCTTGGCTTCTCGATCCATAAAGAAGAAGACCGTTACCAACCTACTTTCCAGGCATTCCATCACCAATTTGTTGCTAGCAGTATTGCGGTAAAAGCATGTCACGAAATCATTCCTGATTCAAAGATTGGCTGTATGGTTATCTTCGCACCGGTTTACGCTTTTGATAGCAATCCGGAAAATGTCATGTTTGCCCTTCAAGAGGAGCGCCTCTTCAACAACTTCTGTGCCGATGTTCAAGTTCGTGGTGAGTACCCTGCTTTCATTAAGCGCTATTTCAAGGAGCATGGCATTGAATTAGAAACTCAAGACGGTGATCTTGAGTTGTTGAAGGAAAATCCTGTTGACTATATCGGCTTCAGCTATTACATGTCTCGTACAGAGAAAAAAGTTAAGACAGAATTAGAAGCATCACAAGGCAACATCATCGGCGGAGTGAAAAATCCATTCCTGAAGGCAAGTGATTGGGGCTGGGAAATCGACCCTGAAGGATTGCGCATCTCCTTAAACAAGCTTCACGATCGTTATCAGGTTCCCCTCTTTGTAGTGGAAAATGGTTTAGGGGCTTATGATAATGTCGAGGAAGATGGCTCCATTAATGATGACTATCGAATTGATTACTTGCGTGAGCACATTAAAGCGATGGGTGAAGCGATTGAAGACGGCGTTGAGTTGATGGGTTATACAAGCTGGGGCTGCATTGACTTAGTCAGTGCATCAACCGGTGAATTTTCCAAGCGCTATGGCTTCATTTATGTTGACAAGCACGATGATGGCAGCGGAACACTTGAGCGTAAACGGAAGAAATCTTTCTATTGGTATCAAAATGTGATTGGTACAAATGGAGAACAATTATAAAGATTAAAGTTCGTCGGTATCCGTTGTGGGTACCGGCGTTTTTTCGTTTGGAGAAATACGGAAATATTCCTTTATTTCCTAGGCAAGCGCAGAAAATGACACCCTGATGCAAAAATAGCAGGCAATCGACTTTTGCTGATGTCGAAAGACAAAAAACAACATCGTTATTGGAAAACACAATAAATGGACTCATACCATATAAGTTTCTCAATATTTTCAGGTATACAGAACATTTGTTCTGAATACAATAAAAGTATACTAAAATGTTGAAGGGTGATAAAAATGGAAAGACTCCTTTCACGCTCGATGATTGAAAAAATGCCTTTAGAGATTATCTATATAGCAAACAATCAGCAATTTTCAAATCGAAAAATCTTAGTGAACTCCATCGACAAGACATACGTCTATGCTTTTTGTTATCTCAGAGACCAAATTCGGCGCTTTAAAATTGAAAATATACTATCGGCTATACCTGCAAAACGGCTGCGCTAGAAAAACAAATGGATAGCCCAAATTCGGCTATCCCCATCATTAATAACTAACCAGCTGATTTTTCTAGCCTTATGAATCGTTGTAAAGCGAGTAGAACAATGAAGGAGCTGACTCCGATGATATCCGTAATCATTTCCGGATAAATCAGACATAAACCTCCGACAATCCCTAGAATCCTTTCCGATAAATATAGCTTCCGAAACCAAAACCCAATAATCCCGGCACCAATAATCATCATTCCACCAAGTGCAGTACAAACAACCCAAACTAAATATACAATTGTCGTCTCAATCATTAATAGCTCAGGTGACAACACAAACATGTATGGAATAATAAACGCTGCAATCGCCAACTTTGCGGAGTCGATTCCTGTTTTGATTGGTTCTCCACCAGATACTCCTGCTGCAGCAAAAGCAGCCAAGGCGACCGGAGGGGTTATATCAGCAATAATCCCAAAATAAAAGACAAAAAGATGTGCCGACAAATCTGGAACACCCAATAATATGATCGCGGGTGCGGCAATTGTTGAGGTAATTACGTAATTCGCCGTTGTCGGTGACCCCATTCCGAGTATCAGCGAGGCGATCATCGTGAAGAATAAAGTTGGGATTAACGCTCCACCTGCAAGATCTAATAATCCATTCGCCAGCTTAAGTCCTAGCCCTGTTTTCGTTACAACTCCAACAATGATTCCCGCACAGGCTGTGGCTGCGGCCACGCTTAAAGCGGTACGTGCACCATCAACTAATGCTTCGATAAAACCTTTAACACCGATTCTTGTTTCTTTCCGGATGGCACTAACTACTACTGTTACAACGATCGACCAAATCGCCGAGCGCATTACGCTCATTCCTGACATTAACAGAAGCACAACAATGACAATTGGGATTAATAGATATAGCTTTCTTAGTACTACTTTTTTGTCAGGCAGTTCTTCTTTCGTTAATCCGCGCAGACCAATTCGTTTTGCCTCTAAGTGGGTCATAATCCAGATTCCGGTAAAATATAAAACGGCTGGAATGGCAGCGGCTTTTGCGATATCCCAATAGGAAATGCCATTTCCAATAAATTCAACCATAAGAAAAGCAGCAGCTCCCATGATTGGCGGCATGAGCTGTCCTCCGGTAGAAGCTGCAGCCTCGACTGCACCGGCAAATTCTTTCCGATAACCTAATTTTTTCATCATCGGAATCGTAAATGCTCCCGATGTTACAACATTAGCAACCGAGCTTCCACTGATCGTTCCCTGTAGGGCACTTGAGAAAACGGCTACCTTAGCCGGGCCCCCGATTCTTCGTCCCGCTACAATAAGGGCCAAATCATTGAAATACTCTCCTACTCCTGTTTTTATTAAAAATGAGCCGAACAAAAGGAAAAGGAAAATGAACGTTGACGATACTCCAAGTGGAGTCCCAAGAATTCCTTCTGTCGTAAAGAACATCGTCTGAACAAGACGTTCTAACGATAGCCCGCGATGAGCAATAAAACCTGGCATGTAAGGACCATACAGGGCATAGATCAAAAATAAACCGGCTATAACGGTGATTGGCAGTCCAACTGTCCGTCTTGTTGCTTCTAATACGAGGATTAATGCGGCTAGTCCAATATAAAAATCAACAGTTGTCAGCTGCCCCGCCTGCATTACCAATTGATCAATATTTAATGGCCAATACGCCCCTACCACAACAGAAATAATCGAAAGGATGAGGTCAAATAAGGTCACTTTATGCTTTGATAACTGTCGTTTTCGCGCAGGAAAAAGAAGAAAAATTAACGCAAGGGCAAAGCCTAAGTGGATTGAGCGTTGCAGCTGGGCTGTTAATATCCCAAAGATTGAGGTATATAACTGAAAGCAAGAAAATGCCAGCAATCCCAAAAAGACCGCCCAGCCTAAATAACCGCTTAATTTCCTAGAAGCAGCTTCTGGATCGTATTTTTCCATCAGCGCCTGTTGCTGCTCTCTCGTTAGCTTCTCCAATTCAAGATTCAAGGATGTTCACTCCCCTCAACAGCTGAATTAAATTTAGTTTCTTTATTTTCATGCGGACCCATGTTCCAGGTTGAATAAATTTGGATAAAGGATAATACTTTTTTTGATAGATTACCGTATGATTGGCCTTGACTTGACCAACACGTAAATCGATCTCCGAAAAGCTTTTTTTCATATTTTGTATAAAATATTTCCCGTTTTTCACCTCAAAGGTCTCGCCAGGTCCTGCATTTGCTGGCATTCCAATCGCAAAATCCTCATACTCCAGTTCATAAAGTTCCATTTTACCATCGTGTTTTACCCGAAATTTTTCTATCACATTACTTAAATGAATGGAATGGGTGTACTTGATTTGGAAGGTTGAGTCTGTATTAAACGGAATGAAGGCGATCGATTTGTTTGTATTTTGATATTCAAACACAAGAGCTTGCTTATAAGGAATGAACAATGCTGCAGTAGTTAGAACAACTAATAATATGAGCAGGGTAATCCGTTTTCTTATTGTCATACTCCCCTCCTTTAAAAAATGGAAAAGATAGACCGATCAACTGGTCTATCTTTTATCAAATTGTTTTCAAAAATAGCTTATTCGGCCTTAATCCCTTTTTCATCAAAGTATTTTTGTGCTCCCGGGTGAACCTGAATTCCAACACCGTTTAATGCCTTTTCCGCCATAATCAGCTTGCCTTTGGCATGTGTCACTTGATTTGTATTTTCAAAAATAGCTTTCGTAATGTCGTAAACAACCGCTTCGGAGAGATCGGAGCGAACAACGAGCATTGCCTGAACAGCTACAGTTTTTACTTTCTCCTCTAATCCGTAGACACCTGAGGCCACTTCATCGGTTGTATAATATGGATATTTCTTAATTAACGCCTCGATTTTATCCTGTTCGATCGGAATAATCACCACATCTTCAGTTGCAGCCAGGCTTTCCACTGCACCTGTTGGAGTCCCGGCAGTAACGAACGCGGCATCAATCGTGCCGTCCTGCAGTCCGGCTGTCGATTCGTCAAAGGAAAGATCTTGCTTTTGAATATCGGCAAATGTCATGCCGTGGACCTCAAGAATTTGCTCTGCATTGGCGACAGTACCTGACCCTGGAGCTCCAACTGACACCTTTTTATTTTTTAGATCGGCTACCGATTTGATCCCCGATTTTTTCGTCGTTACGATTTGAATCGTCTCAGGATAAAGGGTTCCAATCGCCTGTACATTCGTGATCTTGCTCGATTCAAACATAAGTTTACCTTCAATGGCGTAGGCAGCAATATCTGTTTGTGAAAATGCTAGCTCTGCTTCCTCATTATCAAGCAGTTTCATATTTTCTGCTGAAGCACCTGAAACCTCCGCGTTCGTTTGAATACCTGTTTCGTCTGAAATAATTTTTGCAAACGAGCCGCCCAATGGATAATAGGTTCCTCCCGTCCCACCGGTTACAATACTAATAAACTTAGGCTTATCCTCTTTAGTATTGCTAGCTTTATCACCGCTATCCTTTCCCTTGTCCGTCCCACATGCCGCAAGAATCATCATGGTGAGAAGCACTACAACTGCTGCGATCGATTTTTTTCTACAAACCTTCAACAAAATTCCTCCTTTATATATGTAGATATGCTTTATACCCTTAAGATCTTTGTTAAAAAGATACTTGTACTAAGATTTTTATAGCTTTATAGAGGAATATATGATTAATTTAGGGAATTTGTTTTGTCAGTCTGGAAGATAAATCGCTTTTTTCAGTAGCTAAGTAGTATTAAGAAAATTAATAGTTAGGATTAAATAGTTAAATAATAAACGTCCGGTTTATCTGTTATCGTTAATTATATAATCTTTTCAAGGAGCTGAATCGGATGTATTTGGAACGAATAAGAGTGACAGAGGCTAATCAATATATGAACGTTCCTCTAAAAGGGAAGCTCCACGGTAAAATAAAAACCATTTCCTGTGGCTTGTTTTTAACCTTCTTTTTATCGTTTATGGCAAACCAACTTGCAAAAGCCCCTTTCCTTTCAATTATGGGAGTAATGATCATCTCGATTTTATTAGGTGTTTTCTGGAATGCGGTAATTGGATCATCGTTGAAATATTCGGCAGGAATTACGTTTAGCAGCAAGTATTTATTAAAACTTGGGATCATACTTATGGGGATCCGTTTAGATTTTCAGCAAATCCTGAATACTGGAGTTTCTGTCTTATTTATCGATGTAATTGTCATTATTTTTACCCTCATCATCACGATTTTGATCGGGAAGGCAGCGGCTGTTGATCGAAAACTAGCGGTATTAATCGCAGTTGGGACAGCAGTCTGCGGTGCAGCAGCCATAGCAGCGGTGGCCCCGGTAATTAAGGCTAAAAAAGAACAGACTGTACTCGCAGTCGCCATCATCGCGACAATTGGAACGTTTGGCACACTTGTTTATACATTCGTCTATCAATCTTTCAACCTTGATCCAACGCTTTATGGTGTCTTAGTTGGCTCAACTTTACAAGAAGTTGCCCATGTGATTGCCGCTTCCGCACCAAGTGGTGATATTGGCAGCGAATCAGCTATCGTCGCAAAACTCGGTCGGGTCGCCTTACTTATTCCAGTCGCTCTTGTGATCGGTTTCTTATATAATAAGAACGATAAGCAAGCTGATGAAAATAAGAAAAGAGATATAAAAGACTTACCGATTCCGTGGTTTATTTTTGGATTTTTAGGATTTAGTTTAATCAATACGTTTGTGTCTCTACCGGAAAGTATTACAAGTGGGATTCTTTCCTTAAGCGGTCTGTTTATGTCCATGGCTATGGTGGCGCTTGGTTTAGGGATAAACGTAGTTGAGTTTAAACGAGCTGGAAGTAAACCGGCCCTCATCGGGATATTAGGATTCGCCGCTTTAGTTGGATTAGGTCCGTTCCTTTTGTATCTTCTTTAATCCTAAGGGGAAATCCATATGTTTCTTGACCACCTGAAAGTTTTTTATATTGCGGCAACGAAAAAGAATTTCTCGGAAACAGCCAAGGTTCTTCATTTGTCCCAGCCTTCCGTTAGTCTACAAATCAAACATCTAGAAGAATATTTAAACACCAGCTTATTTGACCGAAGCACGAAAAAAATGGAGTTAACGGATACCGGCAAGCTTTTGTATCAATATGCAGAACAAATTATTGAGCTGGTGAATGTGGCGGAGAAAGAACTAGCCCTACTATCCGATACAATTCATGGAGATTTGCGCTTAGGTGCCAGTATGACGATTGGGGAATATTTACTTCCCTACCACCTCAGTGCTTTTATAAAAAAATATCCTAAAGTCCATATTAAGATGAAAATTGATAACTCCCATCAAATTATCGATAAGCTACTTAGTGGGGAAATTGATTTGGGCTTTATCGAGGCGACTATTCATCATGAAAAATTAGAAATCATTCCTTTTTTAGAAGATGAGCTATTGATCATTTCATCGATGTCATCTCCATCCCCGTTGCTTGTGGATGAGTTTATTGAGCTCGACCAATTGGTCTTATTGCCTCTCATTATGAGAGAAAGAGGATCAGGGACAAGGCAGGTTCTGGAACGAAAATTGTTGGAAAACAAATTAGACCCTAGTAAGCTGAATGTGATCTTGGAGCTTGAAAATACGGAGTCGATCAAGTCAGCAGTAGGATCCGGCCTTGGTGCAGCAATCATTTCTAAAACAGCGATTCAAAAAGAAGCGGAATTAGGAATTTTGAAGACAACCAGGATTAGGGGGCTCTCGTTAAAACGGCATTTTTACTTGTTAAACAAAAAGCAGAGTTTATCCCCTGCAAGTGATGCGTTTAAGGAATTGTTTCTTGGTTTGTTTAGGTGAAGTGGGGGAGACATTGGGTGTTATTGGGGGCTATTGGGGGCTTGGCATTTGTACCCAATCATTCTTGTCCCATATATAACATGATATGGTCCATATACGATTTAGTTGGTCTATATAATTTTAGGTTGGTCTATATATTTTCGGAGTTGGTCTATATATTTTCGGAGTTGGTCTATATATTTTGAAAGTTGGTCCATATATTTTGAAAGTTGGTCCATATATTTTGAAAGTTGGTCTATATATTTTTCGAAATGTACCATATCCACATTCAAACGGGCATAAACACCTCCCCATGAGCAAATATTCTTAACCAAAAGCTTGAAATCTTAAAAAAAGCTTAATTTTTTATAAAAAAAGTAAGATTTTTCTTAAAAAAACAAAAAAACTGGGGCAAAAATCAAAAAAAGCGGCTTTTTATCAAAAATCCCCTAAGATCATGAGAATTTGCAAACATTTAGAAACATCCAGATCATCAAAGAGCCTACTAGCAAGCCGATCCTAATCGATAACACCCCATAACAAAGCCTTGTGATAAAAAAATTCCCCACCACAAGGCTCTCAAAAACTCACAATAAACTTCTCACTTGGCCAGTTCCCTTAATACATCTCCAATTTTTTCACCATTAATAATGAGATCTGCTTTGTTATCTAGGTCTGTTGTCTCCATATTGATAATGACAAGCTTTGCTCCTTGCCTTTTTGCCTCTAACGGAAATAGGTTGGCAGGAGACACACTTAAAGATGAACCTAATACAATGAACAAATCTGCCTTTTTTGCTTCTATTGAGGATTGGTGTAAAGCTCCCTCCGGCAATGCTTCACCAAATAACACGACCGATGGGCGGATGAAGCCTCCGCAATTACATTGGACATTCTCACCCATAAACTGTTCGATTGGGTACGTTTTTCCACATTCAGAACAATGACAGGTTCTTAGTGTCCCATGCAGCTCCAATATTCTTCTGTTTCCTGCTGCATGATGAAAGCCATCTACATTTTGGGTAATGATCGATTGAATTTTCCCATCTTTCTCCCATTCTGCCAGAATATAATGACCTTCGTGAGGCTTACATTCTTTCAAGCTTTGCACTCGATAACGGTAGAAATCGATAAATTGATCGCGGTTATGTTTCATTGCAGTTGTACTTGCAAGTTCTAAAGGATTAAATTGAGTCCACATCCCAGTACCTACTGAACGGAAATCCGGCAAGCCCGCTTCGGTGGACATTCCCGCGCCGCTGAAAACTACGGTATAGGAGGACTTGCTCATGTACTCTTTTAATTGATTGATTTTTTGCAGGACTGACTGTGAAAATGGGGTTTGTGGGTTTTGTTTTTTCATAATCAACCTCCAATTTTTCGATCCTTGCTATAAATCTTCCTTCAATGGTCCATTTCTGCGAGTTAAGAATGTTTTCTGCCAGCTTTCGGACAATTCATCAACCTCCAAGAGAGTATTGATTCCTTCCAAATTGTTTTTCTCATGATGCATAATCCGATTGGCATAATAAACGGTTACGCCTTTAGGATGTCGTTGCAACAAGGTGAATTCATCGTCTTTGGAAATTCTCCCCTCTTCAAGGACTCTAAAATAGTAACCTGTAAAGCCAGTCTGTTGGACTTTAACAGGAAGATCGGGCACGCCGTATTTCATAGAGAGCTTAAAACACGGTCGGCGGGGCTGACTAACTTGAAGTGTGGCATCCCCTATTTTAAAAATATCGCCAATACAAACGTCCGTTTCTAATAAACCGACTGTCGTTAAGTTCTCGCCAAATGCTCCATAATCCAATGTTTGTCCAAGCTCCTGCTGCCAATAAGCGTAATGTTCATAAGGATAAACACAAACCGCCTTATCTTTTCCACCGTGATGTTCTAAATCTGCTTGTTCGTCCCCGGCAAAATTTAGTGTTGAAAGATAGATAGGGATCTCAACCGGCACCTTATTGATTCCAGATGAGATGATTTTCCCTTGATAGTTCAAGGATTTCGGTTTTCCAACATTAATCGATTTAATCATGGCAATGCTCATGCTATCCCCCCTAAATAAATCATGACAGAATTTTCCTATATTTCTATTTTAACAGGTTATTGGGTTTCCTCGTACATAATTCTTACCAAAATAGAATTGACACACAAACTTTAAGGACCACTAAAAAAACCAGCCCTCGATTTGTACATAACAAGGCTGGTTTTTAAAACTTATTCCCCTACAATTCTAGCATTTTTCGTCATTTCCTCGGTTAAAGTAATCCCTTCTTCTGCTGCCGCTTTTTTGTTTATGTATAACTCAAGGTTGTCTGGGAAGCCGACAGGAATAGCACTTGGCTTTTTGTCATTTTTCAGGATATCGATAGCCATTTGACCAGTCGTATATCCGAGGTCGTGGTATTCAAACCCATAAGAGGCAAACGTTCCGCGCTTTACAGAATCTCCTTCTCCAACAAAGGTTGGGATGTCATGTTCGTTTGCAATTTTGATAATCGATTCAAGTCCGGCTACCACGGTATTATCCTTTGGCACGTAGAAGACATCGACGCGATCTACTAATGATTCAGCCGCTTGCTTTACCTCCGAAGTGGTGGAAATGGATGTTAACACTGGTTCTAAACCGATTTCTTTCAATACTTTTTTCGCATTTTCCGTATTTGTGACTGCATTCGGCTCACCAGAGTTATAAACGATACCAACCTTTTTCGTGTCAGGGAAGAATTCTTTAATCGACTTGATTGTATTTTTGATTGCATTTGGATGTGTATCAGATGTACCGGTCACATTTCCGCCTGGCTTCTCTAAACTCTCCACTAACTTTGCTCCAACTGGGTCAGTTATCGCTGTAAACAGAATCGGAATGTCCTTAGTTGCTTTTGTAACCGCCTGAGCGCTTGAAGTCGTGATCGCAAAAATTAAATCGTTTTGATTCGCAACCAGGTTTTGAGCAATTGTCATATTATTGTTGATATCACCTTGGGCGTTTTGGTAATCAATCGTTAAGTTTTTCCCTTTTTCATAGCCTGCATCTTTTAGCGCTGCAATAAATCCTTCTCTGGCTGCATCCAATGATGGATGTTCAACTAACTGGATAATTCCAATTTTCACTTCTTTCATTTCCTTTTCTGCACCACTGCTTGTTTCTTTACTCCCTGAACCACATGCAGTCAGCAGGAATAGCATTCCACATAATAGTAAAGCAATGACTCTCAACTTCATTCATCTTCCCCTCCTGTTGTAACACTCTACATTTTTTCTTTATCCGCATACTATTTTTATAAAATATTAACGATTTGACGCGTTAAAGCGAATAAGTGATTTCTCATATCTTAGCGAATTCTGAAAAAAATGTCAATTCATTTTTTAGAAAATTAAAAATCGGGATAAATATGTGTTTATCCGAATTAAGTTCTATTTTCACAAAGCATAGAATGATAAGAAAGTTTGTGGTGAGACTAAAATGAGGAGGGATTGCGATGGACAAAGACATCTTTGATCAAGAGGCAAACGAAGCAAATATTGAATTAAATAAAATATTGGAGGATAGTGATCTCCACACTTCAACAAATGGGCTCCCAAAATCAGTTGCCGCCAATCTTAAACTGCAGGAGGCGATGAATGGCGATAAACAAGAACCATTCGCGCCAACTTATCTGTACAATAATACCCCTGCCATTAAAATAAATAAGGAAACGGATTAAATAGGATCCTGTGCAAAACAGCCCTGCACTTTTTTTGTGCAGGGCTGAAAACTTTTTATTTAATCAGATTCCAATAAAAGCAGCTTATCTGTAAGCCTGTTTGCAATCAGCTCATAGCCCGCCGCGTTCAAATGCAATGAATCGCTAAAACAGCTCTTTTTTGGTTTGTCAGAAAATAAATCGATAGTTGGGACAAACATGCTTGGTTTATGCCGAGAAGCAGCAATCGTTATTTCCGAGTTCCACTTATTGATCACGCCAAGGATTTCCTGATGATTCCTATATTGAGTATAAGGATCGTATAATCCTAAACAAATAATCTGAGCCTTGCTGTTCTCCCGTCTAATGATATCAAGAATTAAATTAAGATTTTGAGTAAATTGATGTTTCCCCTTATTTACCCTGTTATGGTTGAGATCAGCAAATTTATATTCAGCACTTTTTCTCAGGTCATTCGTCCCGATAAACAGAATGATATAATCGGAACCGCGGATTTCTCTTCTCACCTTTTTATCTTTTAACTGGGTTAAAATATCAGCTGTCGTATATTTTGGTACACCAAAGTTACTCATTTGAATTAACGCACCTTTGTTTCCCTCGATCTGCTCTTTGACTCTTCCAATATACCCTTTTTTTAATGGATCACCGGTCCCAAAGGTAATCGAATCCCCTAGTGCTGTAATTTTCAGTTCCCTCGCACTTGCTAAACAGCCTGTTAGTGTATTTATCATTAAAGCCAGTATCAAGCAGGTGACCATTATATATTTTTTCATAAAAAAACCCCTGGTATTTTCTCTATTTATCCCATTTGAAGTTTTCCCATTTTCTCCTGCTTTCATAAAAAATGGTTTTAGCTACTGTCGGAACAATTATGTTAGTAAAGACCCGGTTTGTAAATAAGGTTACTCAAAAGTACCCTGTTCCCTAACATCATTTGGAATTAATTTATGATTTCTAATTTTACTATAAACGTTTAGTGTATATTTTTTCAATGTTGATATCTTCAGCTCAATAAGCGGCTGAGTAATCGCATTAATCACATTACTGGATAGAAACGCGATAATCAGTAGCGAAATAGCCACCATTACCACGATTTTGCCATCGACATTGAGTAAATCCTCTAACTTGCTGTTTCTAAAATATTTAATGAAAAAGCCGTGTAAAAGGTAAACATAGAGAGACCTCGCGCCCCATTTTGTAAAAAAGTACTGTTTCTGAGGAACAAACGCGAAAAAACTAAACGTTGCCAATAACGTTAAGCTGTATACTCCGAGTCGCACGAAGGCGCCCATCATTCCAGTAACATTAAAGGCTTCATAAGGCTTAGAGCCGAATAACCATTTGTGGTTAAATTCAGGCAGAAAGTAAAGTGCCAAAACGATCAAAATAAACAATAGAACCGAAAACAACTTAATTTTCACATTCGCTAATTTAGCGAAGTTATCCTTTTTAAAATAATATCCGAGTAAGAACAACGGGAAAAATACGATGGTTCTCGAAATACTTAAAAAATCGTTCACGACGTCAATATATCCAACAATAATTCCTAAGGTAATCGAGAGAATAAAGCTGTATACCGGCTGCCACTTCGTAAACAGAAAGAGCATTACATTCCAAAAAAACAAACTGATTAAAAACCATAAAGACCATTCTGGAATTAATGGATCAAATTCGAGCGCATCCTTTTCAAGAAGAAAGTAATAGTAGAACGAATAGATGCCTTGAAAGATTAAATAAGGCAAAATCAGCTTTTTCGCTATTTTTAATAAATAGCCTTTTTTGTGGAAGCCTTTTGCAAAGTATCCGGAAATTAATATAAACGCAGGCATATGAAACAAATATATCGTACTGTATAAAGAAAAGATTAACTTATTTTCCTGAATGTACGATTGAATTAAATGACCAAAGACCATTAGAAAAACGAGAATAAACTTGGCATTGTCATAGTAGGCTTCCCTTGATTTCATGGTAACCTCTTTAAACCTCCGAACTTGAATAAATTTAACCATTATCTTTCCTGAACTTTTGAAAGCTCTTAGTCTGGTTATTACGCCATTATAATAAAAAAAGATGACAAACCTGTTACGCAGTTTTTAAAAAACTCTTTTATTATTTATCAAATTTAATAATTTTTCAAGTTGTATTTTACAAAATAGAGATCGATCAGCATAAGTGAATGACCTATCAACACAGTGTTTAATTGCAAAAATACCCGAAGCAATTTTATTTTAATATTGTAATACATCCGTAACATTTAGCTTTCTACAATGTGACTACATCACAGAGACTTACCCTTCCGATTGACGATACTGATGATGAAAGGAATATTATCATTCATCCTATCTCGATGTTCAGCTTTGATAATAAAACTTAATTTAGTTTCGGAGGGAAGTACAATGGTAGCTTTAAGTGAACGGGTCGAACAAAAATTAGTCGATATTTTTCAGGACAATGTTCGAACAGACCGGGTCGAACGTAAAATGTATTCTTTTGATGTTGGCGCATTGCCGGGATTGGTTAAACCCTTCCTGCCAGTCGGAATTCCGGGAGGTGTTGTCCGTCCGAAAAATGGACAGCAGATTGGCAAGTTAGTCAAACTTGCTAATGAGGAAAATGTAAAGCTTGTCCCGCGAGGTATGTCTACCTCTGGCTTTGGTGGCGTACTTCCAGAAGAAGGTGCGATTGTTGTTGATCTTTCAAGTATGAATAAGGTCCTTTCAATGGATAAACACAACTTAACCGTTACGGTTGAGGCAGGAATCATTTGGGAACAGCTGCAAAGGCAATTAAAAAAAGAAGGACTTGACCTTATTTTATATCCTTCCTCCCTTCCCTCTTCAACAGTGGGCGGTTTACTGGCACAGGGAGGAACTGGCTTTGGCGGTTATGAATATGGGGTATTTAAAGAAAATGTTCTCGAAGCAAAAGTCATTTTACCAGACGGAGAAATGAAAGCTTTTTCCGGAACGGAGCTGCAGCTTTATATCGCCGATATGGAAGGAATCACGGGGATCATTACCGAGATTACGATGAAGGTAAGAAAGCTTGAAGCCGAGATTCACCGGTTAATCTCCTTTCCTGATAATCAGTCAATCGAAGCTGCATTATCGGCCATTTATGAAGCCAAGCTGCCGATTTGGTCACTAACCTTCTTAAATCCAGAGTCCATGAAACTGAAAAAGAAACTTCCGCATCGTCATGGTCACGCTTATGAAGAGAAAAAACGTCGTCCTGAACCCGAGCTACCTGAAACCTTCGTCCTGCTCGTGGCTTATCCAGAATCGCGGCATGAGGCAATTGATGCCGGTTTAAAGAAAATCATTGTACAACACTATGGACTTGAGCTTTCAAAAGAGGCTGCAGAGCATGAGTGGGAAGAACGATTTAGACCGATGCGTTTTAAGCGAATTGGACCTTCGATCATACCAACAGAAGTGGTTGTTCCATTAAAGAGCTTGGCCAGTGTGCTTAGTGAAATCGATTCAAAGATTAAACACTCCTTCGTATTAGAAGGAATGGCTGCTAAAGGGAATAAAGTGATCTTATTAGGATTTATCCCCCATGATGAACGAACATTTGCATTTAACATGGCGTTTGCTTTGTCGTTGTCGGTCATTGAAATTGCCAAGAAACATGGGGGTTCTGCCTATGCAACTGGTCTTTACTTCCGCCGCGAAGCAAAAAGCGTGTTTGGGCAAGAACGCTATGAAAAAATAAAATCATACAAAGCAGAAATCGATCCGAAAGGATTATTTAATCCAAATAAGGTACTGGGCAGTGGCATAATCGATACAGTGATGGGAACAGCATCAACATTGGAGCCGCTAATCCGCCCATTCGCCAACGCGGCAACAGCTCCATTCGGTGAGGCTGTCCGGGAAGGGAAAAAGAAAGGAATCCCTGGAGATGTCGCCTACTATGCAACAGCTTGTTCCCGCTGCGGTTATTGTGTTTCTACGTGCGAGCAATTTGCTGGCAGAGGCTGGGAGTCGCAATCGCCGCGTGGAAAATACCATTATCTTCGTGAAGTAATTGCCGGAAGAGAAAAATTTAATCCTGATACCGTTTCTAACTTTTTGCTCTGTACAACCTGTGAGGTGTGTAATACCCGCTGTCAGTTGGACATCCCGGTTGAGCATAACTGGATGGATTTACGCGGAACGCTTATTCATGAAGAAAAACGGATGACTTTCCCTCCGTTTGAAATGATGGCCGCTTCCTTAAGAGGCGAACGGAATATTTGGGCTGGCAAGAAGGAAAAACGGGCCGATTGGGTACCGGAGGATATTAAGGCGAAATTAAAGGATAAGGGTGAAGTCTTATACTTCGCCGGTTGTACCGCTTCATTCGTGAACACCGATGTTGCTGAAGCCACTGTACGTCTATTAGATCAAGCGGGTGTTGATTTCACCTATATGGGTGGTGATGAGGCTTGCTGCGGTATCCCGATGAAGGTATCTGGTAAATGGGATGTATTTGAGGAAATATTTGAGCATAATGTATCAGAGGCCAAAAAACGTGGTGCCAAAACGATTGTAACGTCTTGTCCTGCGTGCGGATTGGTATGGAAGGAATTATATGCAGAGCTTGCAGCCAAGAAAGGCATTGAATATGATTTCGAGGTAAAGCATTATTCTGAAGTTGCAGCAGAAGCACTTAAAGAAGGCAAATTAACATTTGACCATGAAGTCAATAAACGGATTACCTTTCACGACTCCTGTCATGCGGGAAGAGCACAAGGAATTTACGAACCACCAAGAGACCTTCTTAAAGCGGTGCCTGGAGTCGATTACGTGGAAATGGAACACAATCGTGAGGAAGGTTATTGCTGTGGCTCCGTTCTTACCTTAATTGGTGAAACACCAGTGGCACCAAAACTTGGAGGAATGCGTCTCCAAGAAGCGGTGGATGTTAAAGCGGATACGGTTGTTGCGCTATGCCCATGCTGTCAGGTTCAGCTAAGAGATTCCAATCAAAAGAATAAGCTTGGTCTTGAGGTAACGGATCTTGCCCGCTTTGTCATGGAGGGTCTCGGCTATAAAATTAAAGATCAGTCCGATTACTCAATAGAAATGTGGGGGTATTTCGAAAAATTTATAGTATTGATGAAGCCAGAGGTTTTAGCGGATATTATGGCTTCTCTGTTTAAACCAATGATGGAGAACATGCCAGCGGGAATGGTCCCAATGATGAAGGCAATGAAGCATACGCCAGGCGGATTGAATATGATGTCTAAAATGATGCCTACACTTATGCCAAAGCTCGTTCCTGATATTATGCCACTGGTGATGCCAGACATGCTAGCCGAAGTTTCCAGAAGAGTCGGACCGCTTCCAGATGATATGGAAGAACTAATGCCTGATTTATTGCCAAAAACGATGGATGCCCTAATGCCAAATATGCTGCCGCTTATCATTCCACATATAACACCGAGAATGATTGAGTATATTAAGGCTGAATTATAAGGAGCTTTGGTCAGAACCTCATAAAAAAGATGGCGGTCCTAGTGTAACGGGTTCTTTGAAGCTTATTGCAAACATAAAAATGCAGAAAAAATGACTAACAAATTTGTTAGTCATTTTTTCTGCATTTTGATAGCAATTTATTTGGTGGCTTGGCGGACACCAGATCCGTTATTTTCGCAAAAAAGGGGGTTTTGAAAGGCTAAGCGGACATCAGGTTCCTTATTTGCTAATAAATTAGCATTATTCAGTGGTTTTTATATAAATAAGGGATCCTATGTCCTCTTAAGTCTTGAAAAATGGTTTTTTTATTAAAATAAGGGCCTCCATGTCCGCTCAATAGCCTAGCTATGAAATTAAATGTTTAAAATATGTGCAAGTTCACGTTCTACGATAGAAAAAGGAACCCTTCTATCTTAGCGGCCATCATCTTTTTATTGTGATAATTGCTTTAATTTTTCCAAATCATCCACGATCAGTGTCCCTCTTGTCATGCGTAGGATTCCGTCACTTTCCAAATGCTTGAGCATTCTGCTGACTACTTCACGAGCTGAACCAATATTTTTTGCAATGGCTTCATGGGTAATCGTTAAGGTACGACTGTGTTCAAGTTCCATTTGATCGATAATAAAGCTGGCAACACGTTTCGATAAGCTCCCGAAGACGACCTGCTCCATCACCCACATAGCGCTGGAGAAGCGTGAGGCCATTTGCTCGAGCATATATTCCTTTACATGGATATTATATGAACTTATTTCTTCAAACACAGTCGAGGATAAAAAGTAAACGGTACTATCTTTTTCGACTTCAAAATAGACAGTAAAATTTAGATTTCTAAATATACATGATGCCGTAAGCAGGCAAATATCTTTTTCTAACAGTCGAAACAAGGTGATTTCTCTTCCATCTTCAGACATAATGAAAGCTCGAACACGGCCGCTCTCGATGACAACGAGCCCACTGCATTCATTCGGATGTGAGAGCTTGTCCCCTTTTCGTAACATCCTTCGAGAAATGGCCTGATTAAACTGCCCTTGTTCATCAATATTTAAATGAGCATAAAAGGGAATGCTTTCTTTTATAAAATTATGCTCCTCTACCGTTAACATGGGCTCACAACCTTAATGATTATTTTATCTATAAGTAGCTTCTTAACTAGCATTATATCATACTAGAATCTTTCCATTTCATAGATAAATAGTACTCTTTTCTAACCATTTTCTCGGTTCTTCATTCCTGTTGCAAAGATTTCGAACCCTAGCTTCTGATAATAAGGAATTAATGTATCACCGCAAAATAACTGGGAATGGAGATTTTCCTTATCACACCGATCAACTAGCCTCTGGAAAATTTCTCTGCCAATCCCTTGATTACGATAATCGGGATGGACCACTAACCCACAAATATAAGCATTAATCACCCCATCAGAGATAACTCGTCCAGTACCAATTAATTTGTTGTGATCATAGGCACTAATGACAAGCCAACTTTGGAGCATCGCCTTATGAAGACGGTCCGGCGGCAGCTGTAGGAAATCATTCCAATTTACTGAATTATAAAGCTCATATAAATTGGTGGGCTGGGGAATTTCATCCGTATATCGTATCATCGTATTTTTCACTCCTTTCTTAAATTATATCCTGCTCGTTTTATCGATTGAACCATCATTTCAGTTTATGAAAAAAGCGATACTTCATGTATCAAGTATCGCCTCTTTACCTTTTATAAAAATTTAGAGAGAAAAAGTGAGCATGCTTCATTACTGATCGTCGTCTTTTTCGTATGCAATGACCACTAGTTTTTTATCTGAACCTTGGCTTAATTTTTCTTCGAATGATTTTAATTCATTAATCATATTAGGCGAAAGCTCAGCGGCAACATAAGAAGTTTCTTTATCCATCATATTATCTCTCCTTTCTTGCTTATTTTTCCCTCTTCTATTGTGAAAAATACTCTTTGAAAGCTCTCTTAGTCTGTGCACTAAAATCTAAAAACAGCATTTTAAGAAATGGAGATCTAAGTTGAACAGCGAAAAAAAGAAGAGACATCTTTTTGTCTCCTCAAGATGTCTCTCCTTTTATATTACACCATCATTTTGCAAATATCATTTGTAAACTCAACCGGATCTTGAATCGGAAGACCTTCGATGAGTAAGGCTTGATTGTATAGAAGCTTCGTGTAAAGATCTAGTTTCTGTTTGTCGTTTTCAAACGCTTCTTTTAAAGCTTGGAAAACTTCATGATTTTTGTTAATTTCTAAAATCTTGTCTGCTTTGATATTTTGATTATCAGGCATAGCTGCTAGGATTTTTTCCATTTCAATGGAGATTTCTCCTTCTGTCGCCAAGCAGACGGGGTGAGATTTTAACCGTTTGGACACTCTGACATCTGTTACTTTATCTGCCAGGATGGATTTCATGTAGTCAAACAGCTCTTTACTATCTTTATCTTCTGATTCAGAATCTTCTTTGATCTCTTCGCCTTCAATTCCCAGGTCACCGCTAGAAATGGATTTAAACTCTTTTTCTTTGTAGGTCATCAGCATTTTGATCGCAAATTCATCGATATCCTCGGTGAAGAATAAGATGTCGTAGCCTTTTTCTAAAACAAACTCCGTTTGTGGCAGCTTTTCAAGTCTTTCAACAGATTCCCCGGAAGCATAATAGATAAACTTTTGGTCTTCAGGCATACCAGACACATATTCATCCAATGTGATGAGTTTTTTCTCTTTTGAAGAGTAGAACATAATCAGGTCCTGAAGCACTTCTTTGTTAGCACCAAAATCGCTGTATACACCGTATTTTAACTGGCGCCCAAAAGATTTGTAGAATGTTTCATACTTTTCTCGTTCATTCTTTAACAGGCTTTGCAGCTCGCTTTTAATCTTTTTGCCAATGTTTTTAGCAATTAGCTTCAATTGTCGGTCATGCTGGAGCATCTCTCTTGAAATGTTGAGCGACAAGTCCTCAGAATCAACCATCCCTTTCACAAAGCTGAAATGGTCCGGAAGCAGGTCTGCACATTTGTTCATAATTAAAACACCGTTTGAATAGAGCTCTAAGCCCTTTTCAAATTCTTTTGAATAGTAGTCAAACGGGATATTTTCCGGAATGTATAGAATCGCATTGTAGCGGATTGTTCCGTCTACGCTGATGTGAATATGCTTTAATGGCTTATCAAAACCGTATCGTTTTTCGGCATAAAAGTTTTCGTAATCTTCGTCTGTCAATTCGCTTTTATTTTTGCGCCAAATTGGCACCATGCTGTTAATGGTTTGTTCTTCCGTATATTGTTCGTATTCCGATTCGCTACCTTCTTTTAGTCTGCTGCTTGTGACGTCCATTTTAATCGGATAGCGAATGAAGTCTGAGTATTTTTTAACAATTGATTTTAGACGATACTCATCAATATAATCATCGTAGTTCTCATCTTCAGTGTTTTCTTTTATTTTTAAGATAATCTCAGTGCCCACTTCTTCTTTCTCTACTTGCTCAATTGTATAGCCATCTGCGCCGGTGGATTCCCATTTGTACGCTTCTTCGCTTCCTAAAGCCTTACTTTTAACTTTAACAACGTCCGCAACCATGAACGCCGCATAAAAGCCCACTCCGAACTGACCAATAATATCGTAGCCATCTTTTAGTTCGTTTTCTTTTTTAAAGGCTAAAGAACCGCTTTTGGCAATGGTACCGAGGTTTGTTTCGAGCTCCTCTTTTGTCATTCCAATACCGGTGTCGATGATTGTCAGTGTGCGATTTTCCTTGTCCGGTACAACTTTTATGTAGTAGTTGTCTTGGTCAAAGCGTAACGCTTCGTCCGTTAAAGCTTTGTAGTAGATTTTATCAATTGCATCGCTGGCATTGGAAATTAACTCTCTTAAAAATACCTCCTTGTGAGTATAAATGGAGTTAATCATCATTTCTAAGAGCCGTTTTGATTCTGCTTTAAACTGCATTTTTGCCATTAAACTATCTCCTTTCATTATCCAAACTACGTTAATTTCGGATACGTAGTGTGTATGATGATAAACTGATCTTATCAGATAATTAGCACTCAATCATTCCGAGTGCTAATTCATACTTTTTTAATACCATATTTTTTCTTTTTATGTCAAGATAAACAAAAAAAACAGGGAACCATTATTGGTCCCCTGAGTATCAGCCTTTCTTAATCCAAAACTTTATGACGCCATTGTCTTCCTCATGCTTCAGTAATTCATGTCCGCCTGATTTCGCCCAAGCAGTCAGGTCGTTTATTGCCCCTTTGTCTGTAGTATGAATTTCTAAAACTTGACCGCTTTCGAGTTGATTCATCGCCTTCTTTGTTTTTACGATTGGCATTGGACATGAAAGTCCCTTTGCATCTAAAACTTCATTTACGTTCATTATGATTTCCTCCCCTAATTAATCGTTATCTAACTGTAATTCACAGCAACAACCATTTCCCTATTTGTATTTTAGATAAATAGATTTACATTGCCATCTTGTGCATCGGCTAAATAAGCTGCAACACCAGCGTATTCAATATTATCCAGTAATTCTTCTTTTTGCAGACCTAACAAATCCATCGTCATCGTACAGGCAACTAATTTCACATCTTGTTCTTGGGCCATTTCAATTAGTTGAGATAAAGGCATGGCATTATGCTTTTTCATCACTTCTTTGATCATTTTCGGACCAAAACCAGCAAAATTCATTTTTGAAAGCCCCATTTTTTCTGCACCGCTTGGCATCATTTTGCCAAACATTTTTTCAAGGAAGCCTTTTTTCACAGAGATGTTTTCATCTTTACGTAAGGCATTTAATCCCCAAAAGGTGTGGAAAATTGTAACCTCATGGTCATAAGCAGCTGCTCCATTAGCAATAATGTATGCAGCCATCGCCTTATCATAATCGCCACTAAATAATACAATGGTTGTCTTTTTCGTTTCAGTCATAATGTCCTCCTCGTAGTTAGCAAAAATACTTGTATGGGTATTTTAAAAAATAAAATTTTTTAAATCACTTTATGAATTTTATATTACCCCTATGGGTATATTACTAAAACATTAATGGGAAGTCAACACTTATATAAAAAGCCACTCTCAATTTATTATAGAAAGTGGCCATAAATCAAACTAAATTTGTACTGGTAATTATTTTTTTAATGAAAGTTCGCTGATTTGCTCGGATGATTTTAGATTATGAGCACTGATTTTAGAGTCGGATAATGCATACAGCGTATCACCGATATAAACGAGACGCTGAATGCTATTTTCCCAGGATTCATATGGTTGGACCGTCGTTGTTTCATGGGTGATTTTTGATTTCAGGGTAAAGCCTTTGTCAGGGTCTAGATTGTAAACATATGCTCCCTGGAATTCAAACAATTGTCCCCATTCATCATTAGGGTCGCTCTGGTAAACGGCAATTGGAAAAGCGAATAGATTTGTATTCTTATTAAACAGGAGTGCTTTATGGTCATAGTTTAAAGGTGAGTAAGTCCCTCTACCACCGATGAATTCAGTAAATTTTTCTTTTGGATTGGTCATATCGCTGACATCAAACATGGTGATCTTCACACCATTCGTTAATATTCGAGGTTCCCCATTCGCTCCTTTTTCATCTATTACCTTCGTATCCTGCCCAAAGCCAATAATATGGTTCTCATCATACGGGTGCAGGTAATTGCTGAAGCCGGGAATTTTCAATTCACCAAGTACCTTAGGCTGAGACGGCTCGCTTGCATCAATCACAAACAATGGATCGGTCTGCTTGAAGGTTACCATATAAATACGATCACCCAGGAAACGTGCAGAGTAGATCTTCTCCCCCTTGGCTAATTCCTTTAATTCCCCAACCTGCTTAAGATTTTCGTCAAAGATAAAAAGCTGGTTGGTCGAAGGCTGCCTCGAATCCCATGGAAAGCCCTTCGTTGTGACTAAGCGAAAATACCCTTCATGTTCGTCCATTGAAAATTGATTTAATATCGTTCCTTCGATTTCAGTTGAACTATGGAAGTTTACTTCTAAACCGTTAACGGAAAATTTATATATATTTGTATCCGGAGCCGTCATTTCACTAATGTCGGCAGCTAGCGGCTGAATAAATTGATTGGGAACAGCTAAGTATAAATTTTTCTTTGACATATAGAGCTGGCTTCCGCTGCCAAGATAGGTGGTGATCTTGGCTTCTTGGTTAGGTTGTTCAAGGTCAAATGCGGCAATCATCGTGTAATTCGATTCCTTCGAATCCGGGAAGTATTGGATTTCCTTATAATTAACAAGCTTTGTTTCGGAACTAACTGCAGAGTCAGAGTATTTAGGTCGGATGTCGATGTCTTTATTTTTTTCAAGGATCCAGAAATCAGGATAGTGATTTGTCACAAGGTAGACGAGGCCATCTATTTTTCTTGATGACACATAGGCTCCTTCCAAGCTGATTTCACGGACCTTTTCAGGCTTGGATGGATTTTTAACATTATAAACGATTGCTTTAGTAGATTGATACATTGGGGCGATTTTGATAGTAGCTGCCGATTGGTTTAGCTGCTGGTCGTAATGTTGGTAGCTTGAACCAATCACTAATAATTGGTCTTTATGCAGAAAAAGCTGTAATGGTGAAAATGCTTCGTCATAGGAAATCGTTGCAAGGCGCTGCATCTCCTGTGCTGGTACTGCTTTGATAACCTCTACTTTATTACTGCTTGCCATATAAATGAGGTTCCCGTCCGTTTTGACAATGTCCGCTTCATCAACACCCTGAACTTGAACATTGGTTTCCGAATGGTCCTGTTTTGCCGCAGAATCAGATTTAGCCAAATCACTGCTCTTGGATTCGCTTGAATTTTCACTAAATCCAAACAAGGAGGTTTTTTGTTTTTGTTCGTCCATTATTTTAAGGAAATAGTTATTTAGCTCTGTTTTTGATCCAACTACAGGTAATGTTTCTTTTACTAAAAAGCTGATTTTCTTTGATGAAATTAGGCTTCTTCCAAGGGTAGACTTGATTCCTTTTTCAATATGCAATGTATAGGCGGACTTTTTAAACGCATAGCCATTTTCAGGGGGAGTGAGATAAATAGTTTTTTGATCATCACTAAGGAATAATTCGTTTGTTAATTTCTTTCCTTTATCATTGGTCACATAAATCAAATTAGAGTTGACGCTGCTTTTATGTATCTTTTCTGAGAAATGAATCTTCCACACTTTGTTTGCTAAGACAATTTGTTGCTCATTGTCCCTCCATTCATTTTCAATTTTTAGTTCAGTTTTATAAAAAAAGAGAATGAAGACTGCCACGCATAATGATCCGAACATTACCCAAATTTTTCTCACTTAAATCCCTCCTTTACTTATTAGACGGACAAATTCGCGTAAGGGTTCACATGAATCAATATTTTTTTTAAGTCTGTGATAAATTTGTCTGTTGATTTTCGCTCCAGGTGCTCGCGCACCTTAGGGGGAGTCCGGGAGCCTCCTCGGCGCCATAGCGCCTGTGGGGTCTCCCGTGACACCTTCTCCCGCAGGAGTCTCACACCTTCCACTCCAATCAACAGACTGTTCAAATATCAACAGTGTACTTTAACACAGCCTTTTTAAAAATGCTTTTTTTCTCAATCTTGTCTTCTCCGCACGATTGGAGGACTTATCCCATAATATATGAATAAGATGATATAAAAGAAATTTTTGGAAGGGAAGCTGTGGTGCTAGCGTATGGTAAAAAATGAACAAGACACTGTTTCTTTTCAAAACCTTACGGAAAATGGAATGACTTTTGAACACGTGTTTGAACGGATCAGCATGTTTATGAAAGCAGAGCCTAGCGGAAACTTCCGGTTAATGGTCGGGACCGACTCTCAAGTCCATAAGACAAAAACCGTGTTTATAACCGGAATCGTGATTCAAAATGAAGGGAAAGGCGTATGGGCCTGTATACGAAAGATCACTCTGCCCAGGAAAATGACTCAATTACATGAGCGAATATCATTAGAATTATCGTTAACAGAAGAAATTGTCTCCCTGTTTGATTCTAGCAGAAAGGAAAAACTCATCAATATCGTCTTGCCACACGTGTACAATGGAGCCACGTTTATAATGGAAGGTCATATTGATATTGGGGCAGGTAACAGGAATAAGACTAGTGCTTTTGTGAAGGAAATGGTGACCAGGATAGAATCAATGGGAGTGGAACCGAAAATAAAACCAGATGCATTTGTTGCATCCAGTTATGCAAATCGGTATACGAGATAGTGTTTTGTTAAGCAATCCCATCCTGGTGGATTCGGGCACCGGCAAAACTTTTTCTTTGAATGATAATAAGTCTGATGGATAAGGCAATCCCTACTGCAAGCAGTCCTATAGTTAAGCCAATCCAATATCCGACTGCCCCTAGTTCGGTTGAATGGGCCAATAAATATCCTACTGGCAGACAAATAAACCAATAAGCAACAAGCGTCATCAGAAAAGAAACAACGACATCCTTATAGCCTCTTAAGGCACCAAGAGCAGTTGCTTGAAGGGCATCAGAAATCATAAACACTAGTGCATAGATTAAAAATTGCGCGGTAACATGGATGACTGCCTGGTCATTAGAATATAAACCCGCCACTTGATAACGGAAAAGGACAACCAGTAAGCCCGCAACTGCGGCAATGATCAGCGAAATGTATATTCCGAGCCAACTGTATATTTTAGCATCTTTCATACGCCCCGCACCGATTTCGAATCCAACCAGAACAGTCTGTGCCATGGAAATGCTAAGTGGAATCATATAAAGAAAGGCTACAATATTGATAGCAGCTTGATAGGCTGCGATGGTGGTAATATTAAATTTACTAATGAGCACCGTCACAACAGCAAATATGGTTGTTTCAAAAAAAATGGCAAGTCCCATCGGTACCCCAATTTTTAAGATTTCACTGCACTCTTTTATCGAAAAATATTTAAGGCTTGCAAACAATTTGTATTCAGAGAATGGCTTTTGCGTTTTGATCAAGATCCCCATCGCTGCCGCAAGCAGCCAATACGTAATCGAAGTGGCATAACCTGCTCCAGCCCCACCAAGCTCCGGAAAGCCCCAATTGCCAAAAATCAATACATAATTAAGCAGGAAATTTATCGGCAATGACAACAGGAGAATGATCATCACAACTCGCGTTTTTCCTAAAGCGTAGATGAATGACCTTAACACATTGTATAGAAAAAGCGGAATGATTCCGTAAGCCAGCCCAACAATAAAATGGTGGGCAGTAACCTGTACATCTCCCGGTACATTCATCATTGTTAAAATGGGATTTAGAAAGATTGAGCCAAGGATGATAACTAATAGGCCAAGAAAAATGGAAATATAGATTCCATGTGCCACGACGGATGAAACTTCCTTTTTCTTTTTTTCGCCAAAGCGTTGGGCAGCAATAGGCGATACAGCAAACAGAATCCCAGTTAAGCCTGTAAAGATTGGATTCCATATCGAGGAACCGATGGCGACTCCAGCCAGTTGTGATGGATCGTATTTTCCTGACATGACGATATTAAAGAATACCATTGTATACATTCCGAGCTGGGTAATTAGAATAGGGATTAGCAAGTACAGTATTTGCTTGATTTTTTCTCGCAAAGTGAATGTTTGATTCATGATTTGAATCTCCTTACCAAAAAATAACTTTATCGCAAAAACAATTATATTCTATTATCGACTATTTACAAATCGATTCTATGAAAATGACTTAAAATGCTCAATGTTGTTTGAAGCTGCGTCCCTTCTCCACAAAAAAAGGAGAGCGGAAACCATCCTGGATGATGTCCGCTCTCCTTTACTTCATAATTATTTATAGCTGCTGAACGTAACCTGTGAAGGAACAGCCTGCCCTTAGTTATTTTCTGCTAGTTTTGGTTCAAGCTTTTCAGCAGATTTTTTTGTTATAATGTCCTCTGCTTGTTTTGCCCTTTTGATGAAGAAGGCAAGAACTAGGGCAATCACAGCAATAAACACCGAAACAAAGAATGCATCATTAATCCCTTCAAGCATTGCTTTCATGGCAATTTGTTCTTTCATTTGAGCAAGTACTTCAGGTGAAGGCTGCATTGCTGCTGCTCCTGCCGGTGCATTGCTCATCATATCTTTAGCTATTTCTTTCGCATGTGTTTCAGCACGATTAGACATGATCGTTACCAATAATGCGGTACCGATAGCACCGGAAACCTGGGACATGGTATTATTCATCGCAGTTCCATGCGGATAGAAACGGGCTGGTAATTGGTTTAAGCCATTTGTCGTCACCGGCATATTTACCATGGACATCCCAAACATCCGAACAGAATAAAGAATGATTAAGTGCATGTATGTTGTTTCTACTGTTAACTTACTGAAATAATAGCTTGTTATTGCTGTAATCGCTAAGCCAATAATCGCTAGCACACGACCGCCAAATTTATCAAATAGTTTCCCGGTAATCGGCATCATGATTGCCATCAAGATGGCTCCAGGGAGCATCATTAAACCGGCATCAAGTGGGGAAATTCCGCGAATTGTTTGAACGTAAATAGGTGTCAAAATCATTCCTGAAAACATCGCCATGGTGACGAACATAGATATCACAGATGACAAAGCAAACATTGGGTATTTATAAATTCTAAAGTTAAGCATTGGCTTCTCTTGTTTTAATTGGCGCAAAATAAACCAAACTAAAGAGATAACACCGACAATTAATGTCCCATATACCACTGGGCTATCCCAGCCTTCCTTACCTGCTGAACTAAATCCATACAGGATACCGCCAAAACCTATGCTCGATAAAAGAACAGAAAATAAGTCCAGAGAAATATTTACCTTTTCTTTTTTATCTTTTAATAAGAAAAAAGCAACCAAAAGAATCGCAAAAGAAATAGGCGAAATAAAGTGGAATAACATTCTCCAGTCATAATGTTCAATAATCCAGCCGGATAAAGTTGGACCAATTGCTGGTGCAAACATCAACACTAGACCAAATACTCCCATTGCTGTTCCCCTTTTTTCAATAGGGAAACTTGTCAGCATTACGTTCATCAACAGCGGCATCATAATCGCTGAAGCAGACGCTTGAAGCATTCGCCCTGTTAATAAAATAGGAAATGTATGAGCAATACCAGCAATCAACGTGCCGATTGTAAATAAGCCCATTGCAACTAAAAATAAATGACGCACTGAATATTTCTGTATTAAAAAGGCTGTAGTTGGAATTAAGATTCCGTTAACCAGCATAAAGCCCGTTGTTAACCATTGAACGGTTGCTGGTTCAATTTTTAAATCAGTCATAATTGACGGCAGTGCAATATTTAATAATGTATTATTTAAAAATGCAATAAAAGCTCCAATCATCAAAACAGAAATGATTCCGTATGGTGGACGATCAGTCTTTGTTTCTTTGTGATCCATTGTAATCCTCCTAGACGTTTAGTTCATAATTTTGAACCCTCGGTTCAGCTAGATTTATATCATATACCATGAGTTCAAATAATGCAATTCAAAAATTCCTTTTATTTTCTGGGTTTGAATTATCCAAAAATATACTGTATTATGATTTTTATACTAGTAGTCCAAAAAGATAACAGGTGATGAAATGAACGACAGGAAACAGCATGTCATAAAAACAGCCCACCATCTCTTTATTGAAAAGGGATTTCAGAACACTTCTATCCAGGATATTATTGAGCATAGTGGAATTTCTAAAGGAACATTTTATAACTATTTTTCTTCTAAAAATGAATTGCTAATCGCTCTTTTTAAAATGATTTATAAAAAGCTGGAACAAGACCGGAACGAATTACTAATGGGCCAAGACCCAGCAAATATAGAGATCTTCATAAAGCAAATCGAAATGCAAATGAAAACAAACAGAGCAAATAAACTAGTTTCTCTGTTTGAAGAAGTTAACTTTTCTAATGATGTAGAATTGAAACAATTTATTAAACTTGGCAACTTAAGAATGCTTGGCTGGCTATACTACCGGTTTATCGATCTTTTTGGGGAAGATAAAAAACCGTATTTGTTGGATTGTGCCATTATGTTTATGGGGATTCTTCAGCATAATATAAAGTTTAATGCAATGGCTTATGATATGAATACCAGCGTTCACCATGTTGTCCGTTATAGTGTAGATCGAATCGTGAAGCTGGTTAGTGAAGTGGCCGAAACTGGAGCGCAATTAATTCCGCCGGAACTGTTAGAAAATAAATTGCCAAATTGTAAAAAACAGGACCAATCCCTTCAGCTGCGGCTAGTTTCCATTTTATCAGCACTTAAGAAAACCGCTGCCCAATTCGACGACCAATCAAAAAGATCTGAGCTTTTGGACTTTATTCAAGATGAACTCTTGCATGTAAGGAAACCGCGAATTTTCCTAATTGAAAGTGCGCTATCCTCGCTGAGAAACGGTCAATCAAAAGTCTGGGTAAATCAAATTGAAGAGCTTGAAAGTCTTATTGAGGATTTCAGAAAGCAATTGAAGGACGAAATGCATTAAATCATAGAAACAGCCGCCTCGGGACTCCTGAGGCGGCTGTTGTTTTTTTGCTTTATTAAAGGATTTGGTTAAACACCAATAGCATTTAAACTAATCGGTTCCCTAAGTAGTCGTACGATGTTTTCCGCCGGAACCGGCGGGCTAAATAAGAACCCTTGTCCGATATAGCAATTATTTTGCTGTAAAAATACATTTTGCTGAGGGTTCTCAACCCCTTCTGCAATCACATTGAAATTCAAATTCTTGCCCATATCGATGATGGTCTTTACCATCACACCCCCATTCGAGTGTGGCAGTATATCTTGAATAAAGGATTTATCTATTTTCACACTATTTACGGGCAAATGTCTTAAATAACTTAATGAGGAATAGCCAGTACCAAAATCATCAAGAGAAATCTGGATACCTATTTCCTTTAGTTCTTTAAGAATGGCAGACGACTTTGATATATTTTGCATGACACTTTCTGTAATTTCCAGCTCTAGGCAATCTGGTTCTAAATTTGTTTCCTGCAATACTCTAAATACAGATAGTACGAATGCTTCATTTAACTGGTGAGCTGACACATTTACTGAAATTGTAATCGATGGCAGCCCCATGTTTTGCCACGTTTTATTTTGGTAACATGCTTTTTTCAAAACCCATTCACCGATTTGTCCAATTAAACCGGTTTCTTCGGCTAAGGGGATAAATTCTTCAGGAGAAATAATACCAAACTCAGGGTGGGTCCAACGAATCAATGCTTCTAATCCTAGAATCTTACCTGTAGCTAACTCCACCTTCGGTTGATAATGCAGGAAAAGTTCGTTCTTTTCGATTGCTCTTCTTAATGCGTTTTCCAATTTCATTTTTCGAGTATTCATATCATCCAATCCCGAATTATAGAAATGATAGGTATTTTTTCCGCTATCCTTAGCATTGTACATTGCGATATCGGCTTTTTTAATTAATTCTTCCTCCGTCTCCCCATGTTCCGGGTAAATGCTTATTCCAATACTAGGCGTAACAAAAATTTCATGCCCCTCGATTTTGAACGTTTTATCGATCGAATTTAAAATTTTTATCGACATCATTTCACAATCATTTTCAATTTCAGACGGTAGGATTACTGTAAATTCATCCCCTCCAAGTCTGCAAACTGTACCATTTTTTCCAATGCATTCGTTTAATCTTGCTGTTACTTCTTTTAATAGTAGATCCCCAACATGATGTCCAAGAGTATCATTTACCGATTTAAAGCGGTCCAAATCAATAAACATAATCGCAACAGAGCTATTTCCTTCCTTTGCCGCCTGCATCTCCTGATTTAATATTTTATAAAATAAATTTCGATTTGGCAGTCCAGTCAGCTCATCATAATATGCCATGTGTTGAATGGTTTCCTCGGCCTTCTTTCGGTCGGTAATATCTGTCATTACATCATGGATTTTGATCAATTTACCATGCTCATCGAAAATGGGCGTTCTCCGAACCTGAACCCACTTAATCGTTTCATCAGGGCGAATAATCCGATATTCGAATAGTGGACTTCCTGTTTGAATGGGTAAGATAAAACGATCCATTTCATTCGCTCTATATATGTCCTCTGGATGAATGACTTCCTTCCATAAGGAAGGTCTCTCCAATAATTTTCTCCGTGAAAATCCATATAACTTTTCAAATCCGGTAGAAATCATCATTGAGTTTGTTCTTAAGTCCCTTGACCAGATAACGGCATCAAGATTATTAAACACGTCGGTAAGCTGTTGTTCTTTTTCCAATAAACTTTGGTTCATTTTTTCTAACTGCAAATTCTTCCCTAATAACTCTTCGGACAAACGCTGATGATTGTTTAATAGATCTTGATTTTTAATCAGAATGATGATCTGTCTAATCATAATGAGTGAAAGTGTCACAAATAAACCAATCGTCATTACATCCATAATAGAATGGTGCTTCTCCATTTCAAAAATAAATAATATCAAGATTAATAGATAAGGAAGGAAATAACGAACTGGCAGGAAACTTTCAATCGTTGTTACTTTCTCGTTCTCTTTGACGGTCACCTCCGCATATAATCCGGAAAAGCCGATTAATAGTAAAGATAATGACCATAACGGATCTAATAAGCTTCCTGTCGAATAACTATTATTGACGACTAAATATGTGTAGCCGGAATTGGCAATCACCTTGATCAAAAAGGCTAGAACAATGGGAATAATGGCTTTTTGTGGGATTGTTCCATTTGAGATAACAAACAAGCTTATCGCTCCAAACAAAAGACCAATATCAAAAATTGGATACCCCACATATACAAGCGTGAATAACCAAGAATGAGAATTCGCGGTCATTGTTAACAACGGATCAATCACCAGGTCCCAGCTTAATGTGATAGCTGCGATCATTATGATCATAATATCAAAAAGGAAACGTATTGTTGGTAAGGTTTGCGTTATTTTATGCATGATAAATAGAAAAGCAGATAAGTATAAAACATATTGGATTACCCAAAAAACATCAGGCCATCCCGGATATGGTGGTTCATTATGTAAAACGAATTCATTAAATATCCAAATTCCCTGTCCGAGGAAAAAAAACAAGCAGCCGGCTGATAAAATTAACCAGAAATAACGGTCCGAGTTCTTCGTTTTTAAAAAGGTATTAAATAATAAACTGAATGCGATAAGTGGCCCAATCGATTGAAAAAGATTTCCTCCAAATACAATCATTTCACTATGATCTTTCCACAAGTAAAGCCAGATATAGTAAAGGAGGATATAGATGATAATAAATATTGGAGCAAATTTTTTTAACATACTCATGTATCTTCTCCTTCGGATGACTTTTTGACATTATTTTAAAAAAACAATATAAACATGCCAATATCCTATTATCCATCTTTTGTAATTTATTAATTAAATTATAAAGGAGAAAGTGGTTTAATATTTCGAAGATTGTGTGTACATTAACAAACAAATATACATAATTGAAGAAAAGACATTCGAATAATGTCTTTTCTTTCTCCTACTCTATTAGAAACAGTTATATAAATTTACTCCCATTTATGAATGTATTGTATGTTGACAAATGGCACCGGCTTTTGCTTGTATCCTTTCAAATTGCTCCACCAGCTCCCTAGGAGATAATGGCGGACTAAATAAATATCCTTGTCCAAGTTTACAGTTTTCTTTATGTAATATTTCTTTTTGTTTCAAGGTTTCGATCCCTTCAGCAATGACAGTGAACTGCAAATGCTGAGCCATCGAAATAATCGTAGATACAATGGTCGTATCGCTTTCATCAGTAATTAGATCCCGCACAAAGGACTGATCGATTTTAAGGCGATCCACTTTAAGGAATTTTATATAAGACAGAGATGAGTACCCTGTGCCAAAATCATCAATAGCAATTTGAACTCCTAATTCCTTTAATAATTGCAAGGTTTTCAATGTATGATCCATATTCATCATCATGCTTTCAGTAATTTCAAGTTCGAGATATTTTGGTAATAGCTTTGTTTCAGCTAAGATCTCCTTTACTGTTTCAACTAAGTTTTGCTGATAAAATTGACGAATTGATAAATTTACTCCTACAACAAAGGGAGGAAGTCCTTGGTTTTGCCATTCCTTTACCTGTTTACAAGCGGTGCGCAACACCCATTCTCCTATCGGAACGATTAGTCCAGTATCCTCAGCAATAGGAATAAACCTTGCAGGAGGTATTAATCCATACTGCGGATGGTTCCAGCGCAGCAAAGCTTCAACTCCAATAATTTCGCCTGTCTCTATGTCTATTTGCGGCTGATAGGCCAAAAATAGTTCATTGCATTCTAGTGCATGGTACAAATCATTTTCTAGCACTAGATGATCGAGTGCTTTACCGTCCATTGAATGGTGATAAAATTGAAAAGACTTGTTCTGCAGCTGCGCTTCGACGAGCGCCATGTTTGCCCGTTGAAGTAGCTCCTCCATCGACTCGGCATGGTCTGGATAAACAGCAACACCCATTCTAACTGTTATGTTCACTAATAATGTTTGAGCTTGCAAGGGCTCTCTTAACGTATCTTGGATCTGTTTCACTATGGTTGTGACATCCTGCTCCAGTTCCTTACATTCACAAGGGAGTATGAGCGCAAATTCATCTCCTGTAAGCCTCGCAATAATCATTTGTTCTGAAAGCTGTTTCTTGAGCCTATTGGCAGTCGCTTTCAAAATCATATCACCAAACGAATGCCCCAACGCTTCGTTAATCTTTTTAAACCGATCAATATCAATTATGAACATGACCTTTTTTTGATTCGGTTGTTTATTCACGATTTCAAACCATCTATCTTTTAAAAAGCGGGTATTTGGAAGCTCGGTTAATTCATCGTAGAAAGCCATGTACTGAATCATTTCCCTGTCTTTTTTCTGTTGGGTGATATCGCGAAACACCATAATCGAACCAGCCAGATGATCTTGCTCGAAAAAGGGAGTTACTACGTAAGATGCTGGAAAAACCTCTCCGTTTTTTTTCGAAAAATAGTCCTCCTCTTCTCGAAAGAGATCTGCACCTTGATTAGATTCTTGGAATGGATATTTACAGAAGAGATAATTATTCCCTTCAAATTTTTTGTGAACCAAATCATGAAAATTTTTACCGACAATTTCTTTGTCCTTCCATTGAATTAACCGTTCCGCTTCAAGATTCATAAAGGTGGTATTACCGTAATTATCCAAAACTATGAGGCCTTCACCCATGTGAGAGGTTATCGTTTGTAGAAATTTCTCGTTTTGCTTTAATAGATTTTCTGCTTCTTTTTGCTTTTGAAACGGTTCTTCTACTGCAGAATGGTAGCCCGCCCTCTGTAAAAAATAGAAACCGGCAAATTGAAACAAATGCCCGAGAAAATTATTAATATCATAGACACTTTTATAGGTCGTAAATAAATAATCTGAGGTAATCAAATATATGGACGCGACGATAAGCATCGTATTAAACAAATCCTTTGACTGAAAGCGGGAGACCGCAAAAACAATGACAATGAGCTCTAAGATGATACCGGTATACTGGAGATTTTTCTTTAACTCGGTTGTCCCAAACCCATCAATCACTAATTCAGGAAGTAACGGCTCCGGATTGAACAAAACAACCATCCAAATAACAGAATAAATAAGGGCAATCCCGTAGGCTACTATTCTTTTTTGAGCGGGTACCCTTCGATCTTTAAAGGCAACAATGATCAATATTCCAGACACTTCCGTTAACCGTGCCACCATAAAAAACCAGGTTGCCCTAAAGGCAGAGCTATCGCCAAAGAAATAAGGCATACCATTATAGGTGATCATATGTGCTAATTCTAAAAGGGCTATTGAAAAAAATAAGGCACCAATCCATAATCGATAGTTTGATAAATTATGAGGAAAAACCATCCAAGATTGGATAGCGATGGTGAGAGCGGTGGTAGTGATAAAAAACTCCATGATTAGATGAAAAGTTAGGTAGTTTTGTTCTCCTAAAAAACCATAAAATGATACTCTAAACATCAATGCAACGATAAGGAGGAGCAATGATAGTTCAATGATAAACCCATGTGTTTTCCATAACCTATGAAAATTACGATTGGTTATATTCAATCTGCGACATTCCTTCCATACAAGGAGGTTGTATTGATTTCCATATAAAACCATGTTTATCCAAACCTATTTTACAACATCATCTCATGCTAGAGTGGATGACTTTTCTCACAACCGAACGCATTTGTATACAGAATTTCTCACTCTCTAGTAACTTCATTCAAATTGCTTTTGATAAATCGGAAACTTCAATTCTATCCATGCATATACATCAAGAAAAGGAGGGATTTTTCTTGGCTTATTTATGGGTAATAACCATTGGATTTATTTTTTGTCTTGGAATGGTGGGCGGTTCGCTGTTTTTTGTTTTAAGGTCAACACTAAATCCTGAAGATGCAACCAAGATTGATTTAAATGACTCTCCTAAAAAATTAAATTGATTGTACAGAATGGAGGCTGCCTGAGCTTTGGCGGTCTCTTTTTTCATTTTTTTAAAAGGGAGAATACTAGAATGAAGAGTGTAATTTTTAGAATTGGGTTGAAGGAACAGGGTTGAAGAGCGGGAATATGTCCTTTTAGCGAGCTTATGTAGGACAAAATTAGGCTTGAGACGCGGGAATATGTCCTTGAGACGGCTTATCAAGGACAAAACTAGATGAAAGACGCGAGAAAATGTCCTTGAGCGAGCTTATCAAGGACAAAACTAGATGAAAGACGCGAGAAAATGTCCTTGAGCGAGCTTATCAAGGACAAAATCTGGCTTGAGACTCGAGAAAATGTCCTTGAGCGGGCTTATCAAGGACAAAATCAGATGAAGTACGCGAGAAAATGTCCTTGAGACGGCTTATCAAGGACAAAATCAGATGAAAGACCAGGAAAAATGTCCTTGAGACGGCTTATTAAGGACAAAAACAGATGAAGTACGTGAGAAAATGTCCTTGAGCGGGCTTATCAAGGACAAATTCAGGCTTGAGACACGAGAAAATGTCCTTGAGCGGGCTTATCAAGGACAAAATCAGATGAAGTACGCGAGAAAATGTCCTTGAGACGGCTTATCAAGGACAAAAACAGATGAAGTACGCGAGAAAATGTCCTTGAGACGGCTTATCAAGGACAAATTCAGGCTTGAGACACGAGAAAATGTCCTTGAGCCGGCTTATCAAGGACAAAATCAGATGAAGAACGCAGAAAAATGTCCTTGAACAGGTTTATCAAGGACATATCTTAAATTAAAAATAAAAAATGCCGCCAAATGCAGCGACATCCATTACTTCCCTTACTTGTTTCTGCACTTTTTGCAGACTTTAACGACCAGCTTAGTCTCAGTTTTATAGGGATACAAAAGTTTAATTCGTTTTGTCCCGCACAGAGGGCATTCCCCTCTTCCTCTTGAAGGCAGATTATTTAATGTTTTACCCCGATATCTCTTTGCCATCTCCATCCATCCCTAATTCATAATTATTCTTGATATAGTAAATGATAAGATGGATGAATAATTGATAGGCATTTTATAGATATTGCATTGACTAGTTATAAATATGGGTTAATGCTGTATCGAAAAATCAATTGTTCGATAAGCGATGAAAAATGTAGCTAATGAATAAATGAACTCCCTCAGTCCAAAAACGAAAATCGAGCTTCCAAAAATAAAAATGTTCATTATCATGACAAATTGCCCAATTGAAAAACCGGACCGTTTACTTAATAAAATGGCGATGACTTCAGTCCCATCCAGTGATCCGCCAAATCGAATTATGACCCCGACACCTAGTCCCAATAGAAATCCTCCAATAAGAATTACCAGTACAGGATCATCTGTTAAAGCAGGATAAGGTTCGAGAACATTCGTACCCGTCGCAAGAACAAGAATGGCATACAGACTTAGCAGAAGAAACCTTATTCCAAGGTAAAAACTTCCGATTATTAAGAAAGGCGCGTTTAGAATAAACAAAAGTGTTCCCACTTTTAAACTCCAAATATGCGAAAGTAAAATGGCAATCCCAACAATTCCTCCATCTATTACAAAGTTTTTCATTAAAAAAAATTGCAATGAGATTGCAACAAGCGCAGCTCCACAAGATATGAAAAAACTTCTTAGGAAAAGTGAAATATGACCTGTTCTATTTTGATTACTGTAAAAGGTTACACGGTCCTTGTACATATAGTACCCCTTAATCACCATAGTGTAGTTCTAATATTTTCCAAGAAATCTTTTGTAATAAATATATTCAAAATAATAAGGAAAATACCGTTGGGATGGACATGGGGTCGAAGGTCCTATTTTCTTGAATGTTTAAAGTGGATTAGGGGCCTTCCAGCTGTACTTAGAAAAAAACACTCACTACTAAGTGAGTGCTTTGTTTTCATTCTTGGTTCTTTGAATGAAATTCGTTTTGTAATTAGTTAGGCATGTATTTACCTGGTTATCTCGTATTTTTTCAACTCTAGTTATCACTTAACATAGTAAACCATTGCAATTTCATCACAACTAGGCATTTTTGGACAATTGATACAGTCGCTCCATACTTTTTGAGGCATACTATCTTTAACAGTAACCTCAAACCCGCATTTTTGGAAAAATTCTACTTGGTAAGTTAATGAGATAAGGCGATCAATTTCGATGCGCTTTGCTTCCTCGACAATTTGATCGACCAGAAGCTTTCCTATTCCCTTCTTCCCCATTTTCGGGTCCACCACAAGTGAACGGATTTCTGCTAATTGATGATCAAAAATAGTTAAGCTTGCGCAGCCAACCACTTGCTCGTCGATGACAGCGACAAACATGGCTTGGATATTTTGATAGAGTGATTCTATCGTTCTAGGAAGTAATACTTTTTGTTCGGCATATCCTGTAATTAATTCATGTATAGCTTCTATATCGGGAACCTTTGCTTTTCTAATTTCGACCATCATTCTCACCTTTGTTTATTAATTATTTTTAATTGTGTATTAAATCAACTACTAATATTTAATCACAAAACTGAATAATTATAAACAAATATTTAATAATTCTTGATCCCGAAAACTGAACTTTACCGCATTAAAGCAACGGGGGACAGTCCCCCGTTGCTTTAATGCGGTGATGGGGAGCTGTCCCTATAAGTTTAGTATTCCCAGTCTTTACCTTTATGTTTGTGGTCATGACCATCAATTTCTACCTGTTGCTTTTGAAGTACTTTAAATGTTAATTCTAGAACCATTTTTTCTTCAATTTTCTTGAATGTGCCTTCTTCAAACGGTGCATCTACCCATTCATCATCTTTTCCATATACTTTACCCATTTCACGATCTAGAGCTTCATCGTATTCGATGAAATGGCTGGATAATAATTCGCAAAATGGTAGTTCGTTGAAGACCTCTCCACTAATTTGGTCAAATTGTGAAAGATCCGCAGATAATAAGTGCTCTTTGTCTGAGAAGCCTTTTGGCAAGTCATTCTTTGCAAAGTAAGTGAATTCATGGCGATCAGGATTTTTACTAAATTGAGGAAGATTAATAAAATCGATTTCCGTTACCGTTTCAAATGGAACATCAACTGTTAAAGAGCGAATCGATGAGATTACACCATGACGGTAAGAACTTCTTGGAGATGCATACTGAATGTTTTTACGAACAAATCCTTTGATAAAGAGCTTGTTTGTTGGTAACAATAAACGACATTGTGTAAGCTTTAAATTTTTCTTAACTGCCTTAATTTCCAGAACTGGTTCAGGAAAATGGATTTTAGCCGACATATCAATCTGAACAGTAGCTTCTCCTAATACTACTGGAACTTTAACAACGGCTTTTTTAATGGATTTCGGTTTTTGTGGTTTGTTTTTGGAAATCGGCAGTACTGAATTGACATCCTTTTTGATCGATTCGTAAGAGTAAGAATCCTTTGAACTAGGGTAATACGGCTTATTTTTGTTGGAGGAATCCTCCGATTTGCTGCCACTATCCTTGTGCTTGTCGTAGTGTTTGTTATCATGCTGCTTGTCGTGGTGCTTATCGTAGTGTTTATCGTAATTTTTATCGAACATATTATCAGACCTTCCCTGTTGTATTTTTACTCTAATACTATATGTATCTTTTTTAACAGGGTTTGTGCTTTTCCACATGGTTATTAGCCTATTTTGTAAAATTCAGTAAATCGTGCACTGCTGAAATTTTGGTAGCCCGCACCACACATCCTCCCTTCACCGCACTACCGTGCCGGGGGACAGTCCCCCAGCACGGTAGTGTGGTGAAGGAAATGGGACTGATGCTCAGGTTTTTTCGGAGCGTCAGTCCCATTTGGTTTAATTTATGAATTGGTTATTTGCTTACTGGTACCGCGTTGAAGTATTCTTCCAAGGTTATGCTGCGGCCCATTATATCTGCGGCAATGGATTTCCCTACATAACGGAGATGCCAAGGCTCATATTTATACCCGGTTATCGCCTCTTTTCCGTTTGGATATCGGATAATAAACCCAAATTCCTCCGCATGAGCTTGAAGCCAGTTGGCCTCCGCTGTGCCACCGAAACAGTCCTGAGCTGCACATCTTCCATCACCTCCGGTCACATCAATCGCGAGCCCTGTTTCGTGCTCACTTGTTCCTGGAAGTGCACTGTAGGTTCTGGCCTTTTCATAGCCATCCTTACTTACATAATAATTAAACAACGAAACTTGTGTTGCATGAGAGCGATAGCCTGACACTCCCAAAAGATTAACCCCTTGGGCCTTTGCGCCCGCAAATAGCTGGGCAATCGCTGCGGCCGCTTCGCTTCTAAGCTTTCGTTTTTCAGCGGTTGCACTAGAGACAAACGGAATCGTAGTAGTGACCAAATCTTTTGGTGCGTACCCATCAGGAAGTTTAAAATGCTTGTTAACTAATACAGGAATACTCTCCGGTTGAGCAACCACTGCAATCCCATCATCATTTTGGTTTTGAGCTGGTGGTGCAGGTGTTGTCGGTTGATCTGGCGCAGGAGATTGTGATTTCACTGGAGTTTTATCCGTTTTTTGGTCAGGCGTCGCAGCCTGCTGATCTTCAGCATTTTGCTTATTCTGATTTTCTTGAACTGTCTCTTTCGTTTTGGTATCAGATTGCTGAGTTTTTGAACCGGAGGTTTGCTGGTTTATATCGGTATCAACGATCTGTTTTCCCTCATTACATCCTGCTAAAAATAAAAACAGAAAAAAACAAAATACTAATGCTGGTGTTTTTCTCATAATTAAACTTCCTTTATCGATATATTTCCAATCAAACGACTTATTTTGTGATATTAAATTCCTATTATTAGACGAAATTCAACACTTAAGAGTTTCATTTCATTAGCCATTTTTGTTTTTTGAGTTAAAATTAAGTGCATAACTGTTTAACTGAGAAGGTGGTCCCGTGAAACGAATTATCTTATTTGACGGTGTTTGCAATCTTTGCAACGCAAGTGTTCAGTTTATTATTAAAAGAGATCCCAATGGATATTTCCAGTTTGCATCACTTCAAGGAAAACCGGACAAAAATTAATCGAAGAATATCGGATTGATAAAGACCTCAATAGTCTCATTTTAATAGAAAACGAGAAATACTATACAAAGTCTCGGGCAATATTTAAGATTTGCAGTAAGTTAAAATGGCCCTGGAAAGCATGTTCCGTCCTATCACTCATCCCCAAATTTATGACCGATTATTGTTACGATATTATCGCAAAAAATCGCTATAAATGGTTTGGGGAACAAGAGTCTTGTATGCTTCCATCTCCAAAAACAAAAAATAGGTAAAACCTTCACACCTGATTGAAGAATACCACAGTTGGAATTTGTTCGGAATAGTCAAAATTTCACAAAAAATCACAAATACTGTCAATCTCACTTAAACAACCAATAAAAAGGCCTCCGCTCTATGTAAAGATCGAAGGCACTACTCGATAATTATTCCGTAAATCCATTCATCATCGTGTCAGGATTGGACCCAACCCGCTCATTTTTGTTCAAACCATTAATTTTCTCCATGTCCTCAGGTGATAGTTCAAAATTAAAGATATCAGCATTTTCAATGATCCGATGCTCTTTGATCGATTTCGGAATCGTCACTACACCGTTTTGAAGATCCCAACGCAAGATGATTTGAGCAACTGATTTTTGATATTTCGCTGCAATTTCACTTAAGGTAGGTTCATCTAGAAGTTGCCCCTGCTTAAGTGGAGACCATGCTTCGAGTTGTATCCCTTCCTTCTTACAAAAATCAACAAGCTCTTTCTGAGCTAAATGTGGATGGTACTCCACTTGGTTAACCATCGGTTTTATCTCAGCATCGCTAAGTAAGTCTTGCAAATGATGAACATGAAAATTACTTACGCCAATCGCACGAACACGGCCATCCTTATATAACTTTTCGAGCGCTTTCCATGTTTCCTTATATTTGTTCTTTCCTGGCCAATGAATTAAATACAAATCTAAATAATCCATTCCAAGTTTCTTTAAGCTTGTATCAAAAGCTTGAAGGGTGGACTCATATCCTTGATCAGAATTCCAAACCTTAGAGGTAATAAACAAATCATCTCGTGAAACTCCAGATTCACGAATCCCTTGTCCCACTCCCTCTTCATTTTGATAGATGGCGGCAGTATCTATACTGATATAACCATTTTTTATGGCAGCTTTAACAGCCTCAATGACTTCTGTACCTTCTTGTACTTTAAATACGCCTAATCCAAACCATGGCATTTTCACGCCGTTATGTAATGTTGTTGTATCCTGCAGACTTTTTGGCATATGTTCTCCTCCAATATGACTTTTTGTTCAATTCACCACCATTATCTTCCTCAAAAGAAGAAAAGGTATACCAAGTTTACCACTTGATATATCTTTTATAAACTATTTTGAAATAACTATTTTCAAAATTAACAATCATTTCTATCTAAACTTTAAAATCCCCTTTATATTCCAATGAACCATTATAAATTTGTATTAAATGTCCCATTTATGGGATGATAGTTTATAGGTCTTTCCATTTTAGGAAAAAAGAAAGGGGAATGAATATGGATAAAATTGAAGTCGGCGAAGTTTTTAGCATTGAAGATCATGAAGGAACTGAACAAGAAGTCGAGGTGCTTGGTACTATCGAAATCGAAGGTACTGAATACGTCGCTGTTGGCTTTGTCGAAGATATTCAAAACGAAAACGAAGAAGAGGATATCGATATTTTCTTTTTAAAAGTGGATGAAGAAGGCGAATTGGCGGCAATCGAATCAGATGAGGAATTCGAAAAAGTGTCAACTGCTTTTGATGATATTTTATACGAAGACGAAGAGTAAACCAAAAATGGACCAAGATCATTACAATCTTGGTCCTCCTTGTTTAATGATCATTTATTTTTATTTTTTCCCACTTCATCTGCTATTTGTTCTAATGACTTTATCTTCCCATGCGGATGCTGGGCTTCCTTGCGAACTCTCCACAATCGTTCTGCTTCATGCTTAGATTGACTCATTGTAATGTCCCCTTTTAAAAAATTAATCAGTAATAGATTAACCTTAATGCGGGTTGGCATGCTTTTAAAAAAATGCCATTTTTTTAATTCAATAAAGAGGCCATCTTAATCATTATAAGGAATTCCACATGAGCAACACTTCTTCCCAAAATGCACATGATAGGACGCAGGAAATTCCTGATTCACCCGCTGAACTTCCTGTGAAAATGCTTTATTTTCTTTTGGTATTTGAGAAAGAGAATCGGCTTTCTCTTGCGTGTCTATGTGCGCGCCAGGCGGAACAAAGCGGTTGGCAGCAATCCTGACCCCATTTGTCACAACCGAGTTAATCGAAATGAAAGCCCCCTCTCCAACCAAAGCATTATATACAATCGAATTAAAGCCAACAAAAACCCTGTCACCAATAAAGCAGGGACCGTGGATAAGCGCCCCATGTGCAATCGTAACTTCATTTCCTACGAAAATAGAGTATTTTTTTCCAGCATAAGAAATGAGTTTATTTAACAAACCATGAAAGACGACATGATCTTGAATATTCGTATTGGAACCAATGACAAATGGTGTCCCTTCATCGGCGCGGATACTCACATTAGGGGCAATAAAAACATTGCTGCTCACTGTAACATCACCAATTACGCTTGTGAACGGACTAAGATATGCGGTCTTATCAATATTTGGGTAAATTTGATTTTTGTTAAAAGAAGTAATAGGATTGGCACTTATAAATGGTTGATAACAATCATTATCCTTTTCCATCGTTTTAAAGTGGACTTTCTCCTGCAAATGGATCATCCCTCATCAACTTTAGTTTTGATACTTTATGTAGGTACATCCGTAAGTGAAACCAATATTGATTAAAATTACAAACAGAATCATTTGTACATTTTCCACTGATAATTTGTTCCTCAATTGGGAAAAATAAACACAAAACTTGGTAAAGAGGCTTTATATGGAAACGATTATCACAACTTCGATTCGCACCTTAATTGGCTTTTTCGTTTTGCTTTTTTTAACAAGAATGCTTGGTAAAAAGCAATTGAGTAATATAACCTTCTTCACTTATATTACAGGAATTGCACTTGGTAATATTGCAGGAGATATGGTGGTTCATCGTGATATTAAACTGATCGATGGAGTAACCGGATTAACCCTTTGGTCGATTCTTACCTTAATGATTGAGTACGTAAGCCTAAAATCTCCTAAAGCCCGTGTGATTTTGGACGGAGAACCGTCGATCATTATAAAAAAGGGAAAAATACTTGAAAAGGTGATGGCAGCTAATAAATTAAACATGGACGATATCAGCATGCTGTTAAGAGCTAAAAACATTTTTTCCGTAGCAGAAGTCGATTACGCCATCCTTGAGCCAAACGGACAGCTCAGTGTTCTTAAAAAGGCAGAGCAAGAACCTGTGACGAAAAAGGATGCAAACATCCCAATCACACCGCGAAAATACATACCGTCAGAATTGATTGTTGACGGAAAAATTGTGCAAAGTAATTTGAAGGAGCATAATTTAAAAGAAGAATGGCTTATGAACCAACTTAACAAGCTGGGTGTGAAAAATGTAAAGGAAGTGTTTTACGCCGAATTGCAGGCTGATGGGAAGATTAATGTTGATAAAAAGGCACAAAATTAATAAAAGGACCGGATTGGTCCTTTTTTGGTTTTAAACGTTGTGCTTTATTTCAACCGACTATAAAGAAGTTGTTCGTCCATCATTTGCAGAGTTTTTCCGATAGATTCTTGAATAACATATGTATTCGGTTCAAAGTCATATGAGGTTTTCCCCTTGTTGACAATGATAACCGGAGCCTCTGGACCTCGGTCACGTGGGAATGTTGAAAAAGGTGTGACCTTTAAGCTCGATCCTAATACCATTACACAATCAGCTTGTTGGATAATACTTGAAATCGTATTAAATCCTTCATAGGTAAACCATAAACCCGCATCGCCAAATAAGACAACGTCTGGTTTAATATAGTGATCCTCTGGATATTTCGTTTCACAATGATCGCAAACGTAAAAATCCTTCATTGAATTCTTTCTATTAACCATTTCATCTGCAGTATACAATTTTGAACAGTTCAAACAAGAGGCTGTTTTCATCGTCCCGTGGAATTCAATGACGTTTTTACTTCCCGCTTTTTGATGTAATCCATCTATATTCTGGGTAATAATATGTTTTACCTTGCCTTCATGTTCCCATTTAGCCAAAATTTCATGCCCGATATTGGGAGCAGCATCTGGATAGTATAAATTTTCAAAAGCAAATTGGTAAAAGTTTTGGGGATGTTGAAAAAAATAATCTATTGATAAGATCTCTTCAGGTGTATTTTGATAAATCCCACTACGGGACCGAAAATCCGGTATTCCAGACTCAGTACTGATTCCTGCTCCTGTTAATACAACGATATTTTTTGAATTTGTGATGATGGAGGTACATTCCTTCATTTTTTTGTCGACCATAAATAACTCTCCAAACCATTGTGTTTTTTTATTATTCCAAAACAAGGATAGAGGCCATCGAGATACCTCGACAGCCTGAGCTCAACATGATTTATTATAAACTAATTCAGTGGGTTTTCGTTTGGTTTTTCTTGAGAAAAATTATTATTGGTATTGCCGCTATTATGATTAGCTGAAGCGCCTGGCTTCGGCGTTATCTCCTCAGCAAACTCTGTTAATCCAGCAAAGTTAGGCATTCCAGCGTTTTTTGTTTGTTGGAAATTTTGCATTAACCCTTGGAGCTTGGTTGTTCTGTCGTTTCGATTTTGATTTCTCCCCATAAAATAGGTAGCAGCACTCATCCCAAGTCCAATAAGGGATGCCCACATAATACCTCGATTATTTCTTCTACGGCCAAAACCATTTTTGCTTAGATTAATCAGCATTTTCATCCAATTATTATTCACATTCATCACATCCCTTAATTCATTTTTTCACTGCATCACAAAGATTATTTTTTTCTGATGAAGTGTGAATTATGCTGGAATGATTAAACATTAAGAAATTTTATTTGATTTTGCAATAAAAGATGGGCTGAATGGACAAATTACTTTTAAATATTTGCCCGGGTTATTTCCATGAACATTTCAGGTTTTTTCAATGGTTTAAACCCATATTGCGCATATAACGAATGAGCATCATTTGTTGCGAGCATAAATCTGCGGACGTTCATGAGCTCAGGGTGTTGGATAATAACACTTAATAACCATTTAGAAAGTCCCCGTCCCCGGTAATTCGGAAGGACAAATACATCACAGAGATAGGCAAAGGTCGTTAAGTCTGATACCACCCTAGCAAATCCAACTTGATCTTTCTGCCCATTTTCATCCTCTCGATAAATCCCAAAGCAGAAGGAGGAGTTTTCGATTGATTTTTCAATTGTTTCTCGTGACCGTCCCTTTGCCCAATAGGATTCATTTGTCAAAAAGTTATAAATTACATTTACGTTTAACCAATCTTTCTTTGTTGATATAATAAATTCGTTTTCTTTCCAAATAGTCATAGAATGTTCTCCTCCTAAACTAACCATATAATAAAAAAGGAGTGCGACAAAATTGTCACTCTCCGGGCTCGCTAAAACAATCCGTTACTATGATCATTTTTTATGTTATGCATATGAGATTCAATATAAACGCGTTCTGATTCTGAAACGTGTTTTGCATTTTCCTCTGGGTTTAAGTCGGTAATGCCCCTTCTTTTATACATCCAATCAACAGTAGCACCAAGCGCTAATAATACTCCACTTAGAATAAGAATGAACAAAATCATTTTATCACCCCGATAAATATTTCAGGTATATTCATCATTAACGTTCACTTATATATATTCGTTATTCTAATAAAATTCCCTGCTAAGAGATATGAGTTCAATCAAAATTTTACCAAATATTACAATCCGACTAACCTAATTTAGCAGCTGAATTTTTTAAATAAAGGCTGTGTTAAATTGGACTGTTGATTTCCGCTCCAGGTGCTCCCTTTCCGCGGGGGAGTCCTGGAGCCTCCTCGGCGCAAGCGCCTGTGGGGTCTCCCGTGACACCTTCTCCCGCAGGAGTCTCGCACCTGCAGCGAAGATCAACAAAGTGCTGAAAATCAACATTGTTCTTTAACACAGCCTAAATGCAAAAAAAAAAAGCCTTTCAGCTAATTTTTATTTTACGTTATGAGGATATTTTTTCGTTTAGAAAATCTAATGCTTGTATATCTGTAATCCCCTTTACTAACCCAAGCTCGCTAATAAAAATTCTTCGGGCGTTTTCGAGCATTTGTCTTTCACTGGAATTAAGCGTTTTTTCCTTGTTCATCCGCATTAAATCTCGAACTACTTCGGCTCCATCCTGCATTTCACCAGTTTTCATTTTCTCCATGTTCGTCTTATACCGTTCCTTCCAGGATAGGGAACGATCCGATTCTCCATTAAAGAAAATGTCTAAAATATTTTCGAGCGCTGGTTTATCTACAACCATCCTCATTCGTGAACTTTCTGCTTTGGCCATTGGAATCATAATTTGCATGTTACTAATAGGCATTTTAATAACATAGTACTTCTGCATCTTTCCAAGGACTTCCTTATCTTCTATGGCCTCAATGACTCCTGCCCCCTGCATAGGATACACAACGTTATCACCGATATTAAACAGATCATCCACCTCCGTATTACTTACTTATTAAGGGTAACACAGATGAAAAAAATAATCAAATTTTATATATTACCATTAAATAATTAAATCTGTCAATATTTATTTTAACAAAAAGACCCATTTTTCGAGAAGACGAAGCTGATCTGCCCAAAAGCATGAGTTTACCTTAAATTTAGTATCTTCCGACTGAATTTTTGCTTCAATTTTTACATTAATGGAAATAGTAATGGAGAACCGTATTTCTTCAGGGAGGTGTAATGATGGGCACTTCTTTTTTTCGTTTTTTATTGGTCGGAATCGTAAACACTTTGGTCGGTTTAACAGCAATGTATGTTCTTCACCATATTGGAGGTCAGTCCTATTGGGCTTCTACTTTTGTTGGAAACACAATTGGCGCGATTGTCAGCTATTTTCTCAATCGAACATTTACGTTTAAAAGCAACTCCCCTATCGGAAAAAGCGCGATTCGCTTTATGTTCGTTATTTTTGTGTGCTATTTTATTTCCTATTCCCTTGGTAAGCATCTAACAACAATCGCATTCGATTTCTTCCCCATTCTTTCAGGTTCCTTTAGAACAGATCTAGCGATATTATTTGGTACTGGTTTCTATACAATCACCAATTACTTTGGTCAAAAGCTGTTTGTATTTTCAGTAGTACCGTCTGAAATAAGAACGTAATGAGTATGCTCTGAAAAATAACCCTCGTTTCCTTCACATAGTGGACTTCCCTCATCTCATAAAGTAAATGGAGGGGGTGTGTGAACGGATGCGAGCTAGAAGATGGTTCGGTATGTGGTTTTTTTCTGCACTTTTTTTGCTAACCGGTTGTTTTAATGATCCCGTTCAGAATGACTTGTTAAATTATGTGAACAAAGAGATGACTCCGGCCTATGAACTTGAGAATAAAGCCGTTTTGGCCTATGAAAGTGTAACCGGTGCTAACTTCTTAAATGATCAAGCGCTGTACGACGCATTACAAATGGAAGTCATTCCAAATTATCAAAAATTTTTAAAAGAGATAAAGTCTGTAAAAATTGAAACAGATGAATTGAAGGAAATTCATAAACTTTATATTAGCGGTGCTGAAACCCAATATAAAGCTTTCACGACAATTTTGGAGGCACTCGAAACCCAAGATCCAAAATTAATCGAAGAAGCGAATGACCTGTTAAATCAAGGAAAAAAACAGATAAATGACTATTTAAACAAGCTTGACAAACTAGCTGATGAACATAATGTTGAACTCAAAGATAAATAAAAAAGCAAAGCTACCATTATTAATTCGGTAGCTTTGCTTTTTATTTCTTACGTCTTTTTTTATTTATAAAATAAACAGCTGTGAACAGAACAAGAAGCCCGATTAAAACGTAGACGATATTAGAATAAATCCCCATATAATATATTACTCGATCCCATGACTTTCCTAACATCGCACCCGCACCAACAAGTAATGAGTTCCAAATAAGGGTCCCAACAGTAGTGAAAAATAGGAAAAGAATAAACTTCATATTGGACATCCCTGCAGGAATGGAAATTAAACTTCTAATCAACGGAATCATTCTGCAGAACAAAACTGTCCAATAACCATGTTTATCAAACCATTCATCTGCTTTAAGGATATCCTGTTGTTTTAACTGCAGGACCTTTCCCCATCTATCAACAATTTTTAATAGTCTTTCAACATCAAGGAGCAGCCCGGCTCCATATAAAATAACCGCCCCCAAAAGAGAGCCACCCGTAGCAGCAAAGATTACACCTAATACATTTAAATCCGAATTAGTTGTCATAAATCCCCCAAACGGGAGAATTAATTCTGATGGAATAGGTGGAAATACGTTTTCTAAACACATTAATATAAAAATCCCCAAATAGCCAAAATGCTCCATAAAATCGGTAATCCAAGTTTGCATGTTTCTCCTCCAAGATAAATTCCTATATATTCCATCGGTTTTACTTCATTATAACAAACCGATGACAAATCTTCTGTAAAACTGCCTCACTCGATAATAAAGATTGGATCAAAATCCAGACTTTTTACTCCTTCATCAAAGATTAACTTTGACTTAAAATGATAGGAGATATTTTGCGTTGTAAGTTCAATGTCAGAAGGTAATGTAAATTGAAACGAAGCTTGACTATGCTCACCGGAATCAATTTGCTGTGAAGTTAGAATCGTTACTGTCCCGATGGTTTCTTCCTCTTCCGTATGATTATTCGTTTTTACGAAATCACATTCGATCCTTCTAATTTGCTGCTCGACCGTTCCCCCCATTAATTTGAATCGCCCAGTAACGGTTTCACCAGCCCTGTACTTATTTTTATCTATGATTAAATCTACCCTTGCAGAACCAATTCCTATCAGTGACATGTATTTTCTTAGCATCATCTGTCCATTCCTCCTACCTTTTTTATTTTTTGTAAAATAAAACAAAATACCGTTACCAGGTTTTGGTAACGGTACATAATAAAAAAGACCCTTACCATAAACAGGTAAAGGTCTGGCTAACAACATGAACGCTGCCAACAAAGCCGAGAGAATGACCTCCGAAATGACGACTTTGCTGTTAAAGCTACTCCCCTTTAAAGGAAACGATATATAATTAAATTTAGGATAAAGGCAATGAACTTTAAAGTCAATAGTTAATCTGTCCCTAACAGAGGAACAATAGAGTATAATTGAAATACTAAATAGATTGGAGACATAATGATGACAGACCAAAAGCAAGACGACCATACAGAAAACCAAAAAAAGAAAATGAGCCTTCAAGAAGCCATTAAACAACAGCTTGAAAATAAGAAAAAACAAACTACAAATGGCAAGTCTTACGCTAATGCCTCAACAACCACTCAAAAAATGAAAAGCCAACGAACTAAAAAGACGAATAATCAAAGCAGAAGAACAGGTGTATAATGAGCGGGCAAAATCGAAATGAGATTACTACAGGTTCCTCGGTTAAAATTGTTCTTAAAGCGGATCAAAAGTCTGGAAAACTAACGAGTGGAGTCGTCAAAGATATCCTAACCAAATCAAGCTTTCATCCCCACGGGATCAAAGTACGACTAATGGACGGACAGGTAGGAAGAGTTAAGGAAGTAGAAAAATAGGTTAAAAAAAGCTGACCCGTAAGCCGTTCAACACGACTTTTCGGGTCAGCTCTATTTATAACCGTAAATTTCAGCGGTTCTTACATCTCTGTAAATTGGCTTTGGTATTTATTAACTAAAGCAGGCACATTTCGAATATAGTTCTGGGTCTCAGAGATATACAAATACCTCGAGTTGAGCACATTTCCTGGACCGGCATTATATGCAGCCAGAGCAAGTTCCAAGCTTCCAAAACGATTAAGCTGAATGGCTAAATATTTTGTACCGCCCTCTATATTCTGAGCAGGATCATAAGGATTAACGCCTAAACCTTCAGCCGTTTTAGGCATTAACTGCATCAAGCCGATCGCTCCAGCCGGACTATTGGCATCAGGATTACCGCCTGATTCCTGTTCAATAACCGCAGCGATAATGGCAGGATCAATTCCGTATTTTTCAGAAGCTGCTTGAATTTCCTTGCCCCATCTCATGATTTTATCAGATGAATCATATTCGACCACGACAGGTTTATCATCAATAACCTTCACTATGATTGGTTCTCCGTTCTCAGTCATGACCCTAACCGCTAACATATCAGCAAGGGCACTAAAACCGTCACTAAGATTGTCTTTAATGATGTCCCAGTCCGATAAGGTTTTCTTAGTATCCGTTGCCTCGTCCGTCTCTAATTCAAAATTAGTGAAGGTTAAATCATTAAATTTGCTGTTTTTAGCAATTTCGTCACTTATACTCGTTAAGCTTTGATTCGGAGTGTTACTTTTAATTCCAACCTTGGAGAGTACCAGCTGGACCGTATTTTTTATATTTGTTTTAAAAATTAAATACTGTTCCTTTTTATACTCTACCGTATCACTGACACTCACCTTCCCCTGCATCGGGAAGGATGTCTGTTGTCCAATCGGTTCTTGACGAGCCATTTTTTCAAAAGCCCAATTCTCGAATGGCTCCCAATCAATTTTTCCAGCTAAAAAAATCAAAACAGCTAAAATGCCGATAAGGATTAAGACTTGGCGAAAAAAAGGCCAAATCCAACCCTTTAAAACTGGCTTAATATTTTTTTGTATTGGGACAAGATATTTATTCAAGGGAGATTCCTCGCTTAAGTTGATTAAAATATCCTTTTTTTCGGTCACTGTAAATTTATGCCAAAGTCAGGAATGGTCCTGAATTAATTGATTAATGCTTGGAGTGGAGCAGGAATTCTTCCACCACGTCGGATAAATTTTTCAGAACTAAATTGGTTGACACCCATTACAGGAGCACGGCCAAGCAATCCGCCAAACTCAACCATATCGCCCTCTTGCTTACCCGGTACCGGAATGATGCGAACCGCTGTGGTTTTCTTATTAATCATCCCAATTGCTGCCTCATCCGCAATAATCGCTGATAAAGTCGCAGGGGTAACATCACCAGTAATGGCGATCATATCAAGACCGACAGAGCAAACACAGGTCATTGCTTCCAGCTTAGAAAGCGTTAAGGCATTATCAAGGATTCCGCGAATCATCCCGTTATCCTCACTAACTGGAATAAAGGCACCGCTAAGACCGCCGACATAGGAGCTAGCCATCGCTCCGCCCTTTTTCACCGCATCATTCATCAACGCAAGTGCAGCAATCGTTCCATGAGTTCCAACTCGCTCAAGCCCGATTTCTTCCAAAATTTCTGCGACACTGTCATTAATCGCATTTGTCGGAGCAAGCGATAAATCCATAATTCCAAATGGAACTCCAAGACGCTCGGCTACGACACGACCGATTAACTCGCCAGCACGGGTTATTTTAAAGGCAGTCTTTTTAATGACTTCAGACACCTCACCAAGGTCTGCTTCAGGATGGCGTTTAAGAGCATTTAAGACAACTCCAGGTCCGCTGACACCAACGTTAAGAACGACTTCCCCTTCACCAGATCCGTGAAATGCTCCTGCCATAAATGGATTGTCTTCCACCGGATTACAAAAAACAACGAGCTTGGCACAAGCAAGGCCGTTTTGGTCTTTCGTTCGCTCGGCCGCTTCCTTCATGATATGGCCAAGTTTACTGACAGCATCCATATTGATCCCAGTTCTCGTTGTCGCAACGGAGATCGACGAACAAACTCGCTCTGTTACCGTTAACGCCTCTGGAAGTGCATCAAGCAGGGTCTGGTCACCTTTGGCAATTCCTTTATGTACAAGAGCAGAATACCCGCCGATAAAATCAATGCCAAGTACCTTAGCTGCTTTATCCAATGTTTTCGCCAGTTCAACTGCCTGATCCTTGGTTGCATTTCCAAGAATTTCTGCAATTGGTGTAATAGAAACACGTTTATTGATGATCGGGATCCCAAATTCTTTCTCAACCTGTTCAGCCACTTCTTTTAACTGGCGCGCATAGGTTGTAATTTTGTCATAGACCTTTTGGTTCATTTTTTCAAAATCTGAATCCGCACAATCGTGGAGGTTAATCCCCATTGTAACCGTACGTATATCGAGGTTTTCCATTTGAACCATACGGATCGTTTCCATCATTTCTTGAATGGCAATATTCATGTTTGTTAACCTCCTTATATCCGGTGCATGGCTTGGAAGATTTCCTCAAGCTGGATATTGATTTTTAGACCTAATTCGTCACTTACTTCATCGAATTGCTTTTGCAATTGTTCAAGGTTTTCCTTGCCGGATACATCTACCAGCATCATCATCGTGAAGAAATCCTGCAGAATCGTCTGGCTGATATCTAAAATATTAATACTGTTATCCGCCAAAATATTGGTTACTTTCGCGATAATCCCAACCTGATCTTTTCCGATTACACTAACAACTGCACGTCTTTGTTTCATCCTAAGCACCCCATTTTATTATATTAAAATAAAAATATTTCTGCGCGAAATATTAAAAAAGAGATTGGAATATCTCCAATCTCTATAGTCAGTAGAATAACATACACATTAATGTATTCGTTACTCTTCTGTCCTTTTGCCTGAGATTGTGAATCCTTCGGCGCCACTTTGCGCGGTCTCTCCAGAAGCTGCTCCCGTTATAGTTTGATCCATAACATTCATCGCTTACTATAATATTTAATTAACAAAGTGATGTTATCAATAATTTTCAGAAGCGTCAATAGGGATTTTCATTTTGGTAAAAGAAAATCCCTTTTGTCGCGTGAATTTATCGGGAGGTTTTCTTTCTTCCAGCACCTGTTTTAGCACTTTTTCTATTGGAACCAGTTTTAGAAGTACCACGAATTGGCTTTGATCGTTGAGATTGCTCTTTTTCAACTGGACCTTTGGAACGGTCATTTTTCTTTGTTAGACCTCTGGATTTTTCAGGTTTTCCCTCAAATTTCTTTATTGTATTTTTTGTTTCGCCATCGGTATTTTTTCTTTCACCGCGTGTTTTTTCAAAGCCGCGATCGCTCTTCTTTCCTCCACGACTTGATTTTTCAAATCCGCGTTCCGTTTTCTTTCCCTCGCCTCGTGATTTTTCAAAACCGCGATCGCTCTTCTTTCCCTCACCTCGTGATTTTTCAAAACCGCGTTCACTTTTCTTTCCCTCGCCTCGTGATTTTTCAAAACCGCGTTCCGTTTTCTTTCCCTCACCTCGTGATTTTTCAAAACCGCGTTCGCTTTTCTTTCCTCGAATAGGTTCTTCTTTCGATCCTTTCCTTGCTGAAGAGCGCTCGTCCCTTTTTCTATCTTGGGAATTCAAATCTTTTTTACCTGAGCTAGGTTTTTTCCTGCCTTTTGCTTGCTGCTTTCGGGTTGGTTTGCTTGCATTATCCTTTGACTCATTTTCAGACATCTTCATATTGCCGATGTTTTGCTTGTTAATTGTAATATTTAGCTCTTTTTCAATTAAATCAAGAGCTGGGCGATCTTTGGATGCATATAAAGTAACCGCAAGGCCAGTCATGCCTGCTCGACCGGTTCGGCCAATCCGGTGAATATAACTCTCTGCGTCTTGTGGAATGTCATAGTTATAGACGTGGGTTACTCCCTCTACATCTAGACCTCTAGCTGCAACATCTGTAGCTACAAGCAATTGGACCTCGGCATCACGGAATCTTTTCATTACCTGTTCTCTTTTAGCCTGAGTCAAGTCTCCGTGTAATTCATCGCACTTAAAGCCGTGTGCCCGGAGCGCCTCATAAAGCTTGCTGACCCGGCGTTTTGTCCGGCAAAAAATAACCGCTAAAAACGGGCGATGCGTTTCGATTAATTCAATAAGAGTTGCTTGCTTTGCCCGGTCAATTGTATGGATCGCAATTTGTTTAACGGATTGTGCCGGTCCTTGCGTTTTTTCAATTTGAATATACTGAGGTGCACGCATATGTTTCTGAGCAAGCTTTCTAATTTCAGCAGGCATCGTTGCCGAAAATAACATCGTTTGCCGTGTTGCCGGAGTTTCCTTAATAATTTCCTCCACCTCATCAAGAAACCCGATATGAAGCATTTGGTCTGCTTCATCGAGAACAAGGTGTGACAAGGAGGATAGGTCGATCGTTCCTCTCCTAATATGATCGAGAAGCCGCCCAGGAGTCCCAACAACAATTTGGATGTTCTTCTTTAATTTGTTTAATTGCTTCTCAACATCTTGACCACCATATGCTGCTAAGACATTGATTTCATCTATATCCTTGATTAGTTTTTCCACTTCATCGGTAATTTGCAAGGCCAATTCTCTTGTTGGCGTTACAATCAGAGCTTGAATGTGAGCAGCTTCTGGTGCAAGTTTTTCAAGAATCGGCAAAATAAACGCAAACGTCTTCCCTGTCCCCGTTTGCGCTTGGGCGATTATATCTTTACCATCCATCACAAATGGAATTGCTTGTTCTTGGATGGGAGTTGGAATTACCACTCCGTATTCGGTTAATTTTTTGACGATTGGTTCTGAGATTCCCATTGATAAAAAATCAGACAAACAAAATCCCTACTTTCTTGTTTCATTCCTATGTATATTGTCGTTATAATAATGAGCGTTTATTATCGAAAAGGCAAATATTCTTTTTTAAAGATCTATGAAGGACATTTTATTGGGGTATTTTGGTAATTTTATCCTTGAGAACCTTGTTGATTAGTGACCTAAACGGAAGTGAAATCTGAAAAAGAGGGGACTAAAGCACAATCGAGGATGTGAATGTGCCCGTGAACCTGGAAAATGGGACATGGCGGGCACATTCAGCTTGGGATTGTTCCCGGGAACCAAGAAAATAGGACATGGCGGGCACATTCAGCTTGGGATTGTTCCCGTGTACCAAGAAAATGGGCCATGGCGGGCACACTCAGCTTGGGATTGTTCTCGTGAACCTGGAAAATGGGCCACCACGGGCACATTCAGCTTGGGAATGTTCCCGTGAACCTGGAAAATGGGCCATAACGGGCACATTCAGCTTGGGATTGTTCCCGTGAACCTGGAAAATGGGCCATAACGGGCACATTCAGCTTGGGATTGTTCCCGTGAACCTGAAAAATGGGCCAACACGGGCACATTCAGCTTGGGATTGTTCCCGTGAACCAAGAAAATGGGCCATGGCGGGCACATTCAGCTTGGGATTGTGCCCGTGTACCAAGAAAATGGACCATAACGGGCACATTCAGCTTGGGATTGTCCCGGGAACCTGAAAAATGGGCCAACACGGGCACATTCAGCTTGGGATTGTTCCCGTGAACCTGGAAAACGGGCCAACGCGGGCACATTCAGCTTGTGATTGTGCCCGTGGACCTGGAAATTGGGACATAGCGGGCACATTCAGCTTGGGATTGTGCCCGTGAACCAAGAAAACGGGCCATGGCGGGCACATTCAGCTTGTGAATAGACCCGTGAACGAGATAAAAAACAGAAGCGGGAGTTTTTTTCCATTTTATTCATGAAAAAACACAAATCCAATTGCCATTAATTTTATCCTTGAGAACCCCTTTCAAGGACAATTTACATAGTAAACTTGCAATTTTGTCCTTCACAACCTCGCGGAGAGCAGGTACCAACTAGAGCGGGTACCAACTAAAACTAATTGGCTATCCCTATTTTTTAAAATTTCGCAGCAAATCACACAAAAAATTAAACTAGCAAAGAGCTTCTTCCACCATAAACTGAAAATGAGCGACAGCCAAATGCTGTCGCCCATCATCTTATATTACGAATAGAAAATTCTTCTCATCCGCAAAATTCAAATCTTATTTCACAACCGGAAGTGGTTTCTTCAGCCATTCACTATAGAATGCATCGATATCCGGTTCGAAATCTTTCAGTATTGGGTACCACGGTGTCACAGCTTCAACCTCAAGCTGGCTGGCACAATTCGGACAATAGTATTCACGAATTACCTGCCACTCTGGGTCTGGTGCAAGCATTTTCGGATAAATGTCTGCCATTTTATCTTGAGTGTCACGCACATTAATCAGGGCGTGCATCTTCCAGTTATCATCAGCAGTGCAGAACTCGTGACCGCAGTCGCATTTCACAACTCGCTCCCCACCGGACTTTTGAACGATATACAAGTGAAGTCCGGCTGGTAGTAAAATCGGATCGTTCCAGTCTACTCTTTCTTGAAGAATACTGATATATTTTTCGAAACGGTCTGCATCCTTAAAGGTAGACAGCATTTCTTTTAGCTTATAGAAATCAATTGTACCATCGATTAATTCTTCAATCGTTTTGCGATCATATTGTGTCATGATTTCACCCCACTCTTTCAATAAAATTATTTATTATGGTCTATTTTTCTACCGAACACTGGAACTCCCAGCTCGTCTTCAGTCAACTTCCAATCTGCAGGTATATTCCAGAACTCCTTAAACTCATTCGCAAAGTTTTCGCTTAAGGCAAAGGAGCTGGCGTACATATGACGAACTTGAACCGATGCATCTTTAGCGATAATCGCTGCGCGCTCCTGTTTCATCCATTCAGACACTGGAACACCTCGCTTTAAGCGCTCTTTGCGGATCTCACGGCGACGCTCTTCTGTCGCTTGTTCATCGACGATGTATAGACCTTTTTCATCCTGGCTAACCACCGCACCATAAACTTTTTCAGCGAAGCGCACCAACAGATGACCATCATTTAAGTCTTCTTGGATTGCCTTAGCTTTACGCTCAAGCGGATCACCAAAGCCAGGACCCCCACGAAGGTAGTTCAAATACAGATCGTAATCTTCGAAAATAGTTTCTGTGGTAATCGCTTGTTTGTCACGGATAATTTCCGCTCCCGGGATTAGCACATCATAATCTGGGTTGTCTGGATCGATGTCACCGCCAGTAGGAAGTGGCAATTTCTTATCGATTCGGTCCTTCAGGTTCGTGCCGTGTGCTTCGAAACGGTAACCGGATGCAGCAGGATAACCACCCATCAGACCACAGTCACTGGACATATAGCCATTGCCCATGAAGAACATCGTCCAGTCCTTCGCACCGTATACCATCCGCAGCGTTTCATATCCGCTTCCGCCGCGATATTTTCCATAGCCGGCCGTATTTGGCTTAATACTGCGTCCCAAATAAATAAGCGGTTCGGCTAACTCCCAGATCTCCATGTCACCCATATCGCCTTCTGGGTTCCAGATTGCTGCGGCGTGGCTAATACCATCGCGGACGGCACTGGCCCCTACGCCTTCAGCGGCAGATTCAAAGCTATTAACCGCATGGTTTTCACCGAATTGGTTCATACCGCCGCCTTGCAGCCAGTTGGAAGTATTGGCATTTCCAGCATTGACTTCTTCCAGATAGCCACGGGCAAAATAGTTACGGCTAAGTGCGCGCCATAATGGACTCCATGCTGATACTAGGAAGTGCCAAGCATAGCTGTGCGCTGTACGGATATCATCTGGATTCAACCAAGAACCATATGGGAGGTCGAATTGAGAAGCATAAAGGGCTCCATCATTTACACGGTCGTTCGGGATTAATGTTTGTGACATCATTACCCAGATTCCGCTTGTGATCGCGACCGGTGTGGCGTTATAACTGTGCCAACCCCAACGGTTAACACCTTCAAAATCGATTTGGAATTTTCCATCCTTATGAATCGTCATTTCTGTAGGTGCATGCATGATTGTGTTGACACGTGCGTAAGGAGGTACTTCTAATTCTTTATACGGTACGTCAACAAAGGATACTTGACGATATTTACCTGGAATGAGCATGCTTTTTACTTGGTTAACAAAACCGCGGCGACCGTCCTCGATAACTTCACGAACAAAATGCTTGTAGGTGTCAACACCCTCTTCTTTGATAATATCGAGCACAAGATCGCGGATCATGTGACAGCCGGCAATTCGAGTCCGTTCATCTAACAACCAATACTTAGTTGTTCGGACAGAACGCTGGGACTCAATTACCCAGTCTTTTAACAGCGTATCTTTTTTCCCGATTTTACGACAGGCCACTTGATAGCCATCATCGTAACGAGTAACTGGTCCAACTGTCATACTTCCTGGAGCCGTTGCACCCACGTCAATTACGTGCGTTACACCGCCGACCCATCCAAGAAGTTCTCCTTCGTGGAAAATTGGCACAATCGTATGGACGTCACAAGGATGCACGTTTCCGATTTGACAGTCATTATTACAGAAGATGTCGCCATCCTCGATACCTGGATTATCTTCATAATCATTTTTGATCATGTATTTTATCGCAGAGCCCATTGTTCCAACGTGAATGATAATTCCTGTTGAAGTAACAACAGAATCCGCTTCTGGGGTATAGAGGGTGAAGCATAATTCTCCTTCCTGCTCAACGATTGGTGAAGCAGCAACTTTTTTCGCTGTTTCCCGCGCATGCACCACTCCGCCCCGCAATTTGGAAAAGATTTTTTCGTAGCGGATTGGATCCGTTTCTTTTAAAGGTAAGGTTCTTAAGCCAGCGTAATGTCCTGATTCGCGGCTGACCTCATCGATTTCCTGACGCATTTGCTTAAGTGTTTTACCGTTCCAACCAATATTTTTCCGGCTTTGTAAGCCCTGTTCAGTAGTCTTCATCCAAAAACCTCCCCTTTAAAGTTCTTTTAAGTGGAAAATGCGGTGCTCATCTAGATATGCTTCAAACCCTGGCGGAATGACAAAGGTGGTCGCAGGAGATTCAAGAATTGAGAACGCTCCGACTTTATTCCCTGGGTTCAATTTTTCCATCTCCCAAATATTAGCCTTAATCCATTCACCCTTCCAGTACACATTACGTTGACCAAGGAATGCATCCCCTGATGGCTTTTCACCTAATAATGGTTCCTTAGGAATTTTTGGTTTGGCCACTTCTACAATTCCACGAATAATCGCACCTGTGATACTATAACCAAGCTCAGGAGATTTCGCGGCTTTCGCATAAACTCTTGTATACGTTTCTTCAAACGCTTCTACAAGCGCTTCGAAGTCGCTAACGCTCTTAAGCGATTTAATTGGTGCTTCGATTTCGAGGTCGTTTAGCTGACCTTGGTACTGCATACGGAAGTAAAGACGGAAATCTACATCATTGCGATCAAAATTATTTTTTTCGAATTCTGCCGCTACTTTTTCCATCAGTTCATCCCATGCACCCTGCAATTCGATTCCGGCCTTCAACTTCACATCATCCCCGGCACGGTCATCTACGTTGATATCGAGTGTTTTATCATAGCGGTATTCAAAGTCTGCAGCTCCACAGCCAAATGCAGAGAAACCAGCGGCCCATGCAGGTACTAAGACATCTTCAAAGCCTAAGCCCTTTGTATAGCCAGCAGTGTGAAGTGGTCCGCCACCGCCGTATGAGAAGCAAACATATTGCGATGGTGAGTATCCTTTTCCTAAAATCATCGATTCTAGGTAGTTTCGTAACTGAGATTCTAGCAGGTCAATAACACCATAAGCGGCATCCTCTACACTTAATCCTAGCGGCTCAGCGATCTGTGTTTTCACAGCTTCATAGGCGCGTTCAGGATCCAGCTTGACTTCTCCACCCAAGAAATTATCTGGATTAATTAATCCAAGAACAACGTGACAGTCAGACACCGTTACCGTTGTAACTCCACCTTCAGGATAGCAGACGCCCACTTTTGAACCGGCGCTGTCAGGTCCTAAGGTGAGAGATTTAAAGTTTGGATCGATGCGAACGTAGCTGCCTGCGCCGGCTCCAACTGTATCCATCGCTACTAGCGGCAGGGATAATACTAGTCTCGCCATGTCTGGGCTTGAGTTGATGCTTAAATCTCCTTGTGTGATTAACGCCATATCAAAGCTTGTTCCACCGATATCTGAGCAGGCAATGTTCGGGATGCCTAGTTCTTCACCAAGATACTTCGCACCGACCACCCCGCCGATTGGTCCTGAAACTAGCGTTCTAGCTAATTCATTAGCTTGCGTACTGATTGTTCCACCATGACTCGCCATGACCCGGAGGTCAAAGGTTGAGCCGTGCTCTTGAAGCATATCGTTGATCTTTATCAGTGTTTCACGAGAAGGGTCTGCTGCATAAGCTTCAATAATCGTTGTATTTGTACGATGGGATTCTTTTCTGACTGGATAATAGTCCACTGATGCAAAGATCGGAATTTCTTTTCCAGCCTTTTTCATCGTTTCAGTCGCAATATCTCTAATTTTCCGTTCGTGAGCAGGATATTTATAAGAATGGAGCAAGCTGATTACGATCGCTTCGACATCCTGGTCTAAGAGCTCTTGCACCGCTCCCTCTACTTCATGCTCATATAAAGGAATGACAACGTTTCCAAAGATATCTACTCTTTCGGTAACACCTCTCGTCCACTCTCTAGGAACAAGTGGTGGATCGTAGCGGTGGGTATTTAAATGAAGTCGATCTGAATAGGAGTAACCTAGGTAGGCTTGAATGGCTCGACCCATGCGATGGAAGTCTTCCATTCCTTTGTTAACGATCAAGCCAACTTTACGCCCATTTCTTGAAACAAGACGGTTCAGCATCGCAGTCCCTGAGTAGACACCTGCCAAAAGCTTAGGAAATTCCGCTTCGACTGTTGTGTCCCAGTAAGTGAGTGCGTCTCTTGCTGAATTTAAAAGGCCAATTGATTCGTCTTCGGGAGTTGATTGTGCTTTACCAACAACAAAATCACCATTATCATCGATAATGAAGGTATCTGTCATTGTTCCCCCTGCATCAATTGCAAGAATTTGTGCTTTCCTAGTTGAAGTCTTTTCCATCCTTTTCTCCCCTTTCTTACCTCAAAAAACTTTTTGGTTTTTACACTAATCTATAATGCAAGTCCCGTGCCAAACTGTAAAATGCTGATGTTGTAAGATTTTCTAACCAACTTTACAAAAAAAGTGTAGCGTTTCGCTACAACTGTAGCGCTTCAGTTGAAGCGTGAAACAATGGGATGGGAGAATTGTCCGATACACTTTTACAGGAATAACTGTTAAAATATTCTTAAAATTAAATATACTTTCGTTTCCAAGGGGGAAAGTGATGGTAAATCCTTATATTTCAATCTTTTCAACCCAAGATTTACCCAGCAAAACAAGGGAATTAGCTAGTTTATGGGAAAAATTCGTATCGAAATCGTTGGAGGACGGAAGAATTGAAAAAATAAGAAAAAATGTATTTGAATCGTGGGTGCGCTGTCAGGAAACAGGTGTAAACCCGAGACAAATGCAAACAAATGCTATCTTAACCGAACATGAACTGAAACAGTTATGGAAGGAATCTGAACTGTACCAAATAGCAAAGCCGATCATTGATGATTTTTTTCAGAAAATGTCTGGAACTGGATATTTGATCACCCTATCAAACAAAGATGGCTACATTATATATTTAAAAGGTGAGCCCCAAGTATTGCGCGAAGCAGAAAAAATGAATTTTGCTCCTGGTATGGATTGGAGTGAATCAAGTGCTGGTACAAATGCAATTGGTACTAGTATCGTGACCAGATCTCCCATTCAAATTTTCTCTGCAGAACATTTTTGCGAAGGCTGCCATCCGTGGACATGTTCATCAGCACCCATCACCCATCCATTTACAAAGGAAACGATTGGAGCACTCGATTTCACTGGATTTTGGGGCAACGCCCAGCCTCATACATTAGGATTGGCTGTTTCCTTGGCACAAGTCATTGAAAATCAATTGGCACATATTTATATGAGGGTAAATCATTATTTAACAGAGTCGTATTTCCAAGGGGTAGCAAAATGGAAAAACGAGCATGTTTTGGTGCTTAATCACGCCTTTTTTGCGGTAAAAGGCAGCCATAAATTAGAGGAGGAGCTAAAACTTTCTCCTGGTACTAGTTTGCGTTCGAGCCCTAGTTTCCTTAACATCATCGCTGAACTAACCAATATCGCTCCATGCTCGGATCCGATTATTCCAACAACTGAAGTGAATATCGGAAACTATCAGCTAATCAAAATGAAACAGATCCATTACTTAGGAACAATTGCCGGATATAAGATGGTATTAAAAGAAAAGAAAAGGAGTTTATCAACACTCCCTTCCCCTAATCACAAAAAAGGCCCATGGCCCGATGTAATTGGTAACTCTGAAGGATTTCTATCAGCTGTAAATAAATGCTATAAAGCCGCTCCATCTAATGTTCCAATCCTTCTCCTAGGCGAAAGCGGCACAGGAAAGGAAAAAATTGCCCAATCGATACATAAATCTAGCCAACGGAGTGATAAACCTTTCCTTGCAATAAACTGTGGTGCAATTCAAAAGGAATTGATCGGAAGCGAATTATTTGGGTATGAAAAAGGTGCGTTTACTGGTGCTTTAAAGGACGGAAAAAAAGGAAAGTTTGAGGAGGCAAATGGAGGTACTCTGTTTTTAGATGAAATTGGCGAAATGCCGCTTGAACTGCAGGTACACTTGCTTCGTGTCCTACAAGAAAAGGAAATTACCAGAATAGGATCCTCTCAGCCCATTTCAGTAAATGTAAGGATCATTGCTGCCACACATAAAAATTTATTCGACCTTTGCAAACAAGGTCTTTTCCGTGAGGATTTATTATTTAGGCTCAACGTTGTAAGCGTCAACATTCCTCCGCTTCGCGAACGGAAGGATGACATTCTTTTGGTAGCTGATTTTTTCTTAAAATCTTATATAGAAAAATATGAGAAGGCGGACATAACCATATCGGACGAAACGTTGCGTTTTTTTGCTATGTATTCTTGGCCGGGTAATATTCGCGAATTACAAAATGTTCTCGAGCATGCTGTACTCTTTTGTGAAACTTCAACGATTGGAATGACGGATTTACCTTCTTACTTGCAAGATGATCTAACTAGTCGGTCAAATGTAATCCCAAAACTGGGGCTCTCCTTTATAGATACTGAGGAACGGAAAATGCTCATTACCCTTTTAGAAGAAACCAATTGGAATTTATCAGCGGTTGCTAAGAAAATGAACATAGCCCGCTCAACACTCTATCGGAAGCTTAAAAAATACAAATTAAGCCAACCAAAATTTAAAGAAACGATTACTTAATAAAGTACCAACGGGCAATTCTAACTCAGAGTTTGCTCGTTTTTTTAAATAAAATTTTATGTTAAACTTGACTGTTGATTTCCGCTCCAGGCGCTTGCTTTCCGCGGGGCGGGCGGTGAGCCTCCTCGGAGCTAAAGCTCCTGTGGGGTCTCGCCTGTCACGCTGCTCCCGCAGGAGTCAAGCGCCTTCCGCTCCAATCAACATTGCGTAAAAAATCAACACTAAGCTTTAACACAAACAACAAAAAAAAGCAGAGGAAGTCCCCTGCTTAAGAAAAGATACTCTTAATACTATTGATTAATTCTTTAAAGAAATCGGATACTTTTTGCAAAAAGCCTGGATCTCCGATGGTTTCTTCAATTCTCTTTTGAATATCTTGTGAAAGATTTTCAAGTTGGGATTGAACATTATCAAAATTAATATTTAGACCACGCATTTTTTCAAACAAATCGATAAGAAGCTGACGGTCTTGGTCGCTTAATTGGATCCCTAGTGCCTTTAATTGTTCATCAACAATTTGCGCCACTTCTTCTTTTGTTGCTGGATTTTGCGCAGCAATTTCCTTCTTAATTTCAGTTAGAAGTTCACTTACTTTATCCTGGTCTAAACCTTCTTTTTTAGCTAGGTCAGTTGCGAGATTCAGCTCTTCATTTGCGACTTCAGTACGGTCCTTATCTAGACCGGCACCTTCACCCGCATCATACGCTTTATAAATCCCCACTAATGCAGAGTGCCCAGTTACTTTTACAGGTGAAGCTACTTCAACAACTGCATCCTGTATCCCTGCAGTCAACAGGGCGTTCCCATACATTTCATTTGTAACCTCAGTAATGTTTTCCGGCGTTACCTGCTTGATCACGAGTCCTTCTCCAGAATCTTTTCTGGTAATTTTAGCGGAGGAATACATATTAGAGTGACGGTCACCCTTAATATAGGTTACAAGATCATCTCCAGTAACAGTAATTTCCTTTACCTTGCTTGGATCTTTCACACCCAATAGTGACCTTACTTCCTCTTTTTGACTTGGAGAAAGGGCTTCTCCGTATACAACGATCGGCAATCCGTATTGTTCATCAATCACTTCTTCGTCATTGCTATTACTATCTGCAAAGACGCTTGTCCCTAAATTTAATGCAAGTGTTAACACAGCTGAAATAGCCATCAGTTTGAGTACGCGCTTCAACATCCTTTAAAAATCTCCTTTACTTTTAGCTATACTTTTCGATAATAGCATATTTATTACTTAATTGCTCAAATATTCCTTTAAAACGTATTTATTTTTAACTATATAACATGCATGTTGATTTCCGCTCCAGGTGCTCGCTTTCCGCGGCGGAGTCCGGGAGCCTCCTCGGCGCCTTAGCGCCTGCGGGGTCTCCCGTGACACCTGCTCCCGCAGGAGTCAAGCCCCTTCCGCTCCAATCAACAGCGTGTCAAAGTCAATATTCTTCTTTAATACAGCCTATTTTTAAACAATAAAAAACAGACCTTTACAGGTCTGTTTCAAGGTTAAATCAAAAATTAGTTTTTAACAACGTTAGCAGCTTGAGGTCCGCGAGCACCTTGTTCTACGTCAAAAGATACTGATTGACCTTCTTCAAGAGTTTTGAAGCCTTCGCCTTGGATTGCTGAGAAATGTACGAATACATCGTCTCCGCCTTCGCGCTCGATGAAGCCGAAACCTTTTTCTGCGTTAAACCATTTTACTTTACCTTTTTCCATGTTTGTTGCCTCCTAGTGTGAAAAACACCATTGTATTACTATTCTTGCTCTTTTTGTATCCAGGCGAAAAGCATTATAATCTTCTTCCCTATATACGGAACAGGAATAATTCTCTTAATTTTAACAGATATTTTCAAAACACGCAAGCAGATTGGTAACAATTCTAGTTCATGCCATATCTACCGTTTTTTTAGTACACTACCAGATTTATATTGGTAATAATGAAATATTTTCTCTCGTTTCAAGCTCAGCAATCATACCGAGCCAAGCCTCCGGTTTATTCGATAGAACTGAATAATATCGTCTTAGGAAATTGACAATTAATTGAGAAGGCAATCCCTCAACCCCTGCTACCATTGGCAGAAAGCATAAATCAAGCCCTGTTACAGCCTCCCCGTCATTATTCCAGGATGGATGAACATAACTGAAATCGAGCCGTTTGTAGCCAAGGTGTGCCAATACCTCGCGCCGAACATATGGATCCATCGGTTTCACACCGCCAAATTCGTAATCAGCAACCCGATATGGGTCGTAAATTTCAGCAAACATCCCTAATAACTGCTGCCCACTCTCAGAAGCTAATGAACGCAAATCTTCTAATCGCTTGTCGGCTAAAAATGGACCGATACCAAGACCTGCTTGACCGATTATCGTAAAATCCGTCATCGCTACATTAAAATCTTCATAGTATCGGTATTCCGTTGCCCCAACCACCTTTTGATCATGCACGGCCACAAAAACACGAATACCTGGGTCCTCTAACGGTTCCTTCCACAGTTCAAATTCTAACACTTCTTCAGGCGGAAAAATCTCCTGCATTAGTTGATGCATTTGTTTAAACAATGGGTCATTAATATTGGTTATTCTCAGGTACTCCATTTCTCATTCTCCTTTGTCAAAAAAATAAAAGGGGTTTTTCCACTCCATCAAAGCAGCATAATTACATGATTCTTGATCCTCTAAATAGTTTGGGGCTACTTTTACAGGAGTACGTCCGCACCGAAGCAAAAAGGTAATCACCAGGTCCTTCAGTTCTCCCTTAATCACAGCCTCTAGATATTGCTCAGGGGACATTTCGTCAGCAACTTTATGGTATCCCGGTATTCTTCCCCCACCGAGCAATCTTTTCAAGCGCTTGTGGATGACTACGTCATACATGGATTGCATCAACCATTTCCCCAAGCCAAGTTTGCGATAAGCAGGTCTTACACCGATATCGACTACATACAACGTATCTCCGTTAGGGTTATGATTACGGATATAACCATTATCAGTGATTTCCTCCCATGTATGATCAGGATGGGCCGGATTGAAATCAACCAGCAGCCCTGTCATGGAACCGGCCATTTCACCATCCACCTCAATGCACAATGCACCTTCTGGGAAAAGAGTGACGTGATTGGTTAATTGCTCTTCATTCCACCATAATTCTGATGGAAATGGAGGAGGAAAACTTTCCTGCTGAATTTTGATTAATGCCGGAAAGTCCTGCTGTTGATAATTTCGGATCACGGCCGGGATAGGATTGTCTTGGTCAAACACAAAAAACTCTTTCCGATACATCGGGACCAGCCTCCTGCTTATTTCGTTTCCCAATCTGGATAAAGATCAGTACGACGATCACGCCATGTTGTAACCGAGCCGCTTTCGCGTACCTTGTAAAGGAGCTCTAAATCAAGATCAGCAGTAACAATCATATCCTGATTTATTTCTCCTTCTACTAAAATTCCTTTCGGTGGAAATGGAATATCATTTGGGGTAATCACAACGGCTTGTCCAAAATTGGCTCTCATAAAATCAACCTTTGGAAGCGCTCCGACCGTACCTGTGGTAACAACATAGACCTGATTTTCAATCGCTCTCGCATGGCTTGTATAGCGAACACGATGGAAGCCATGGCGGTCGTCTGTGCATGAAGGACAGAAAATTACGTCTGCCCCCTTTGCTTTTGCCATTCGCACAATTTCTGGGAATTCGATGTCATAGCAAGTTAACAGAGCAACTGTCCCTTTGTCCGTTTCAAAAACTTGGAGGTCTTCACCTGGGGTCATATTCCATTCATGAACTTCGGTAGGAGTGATATGGAGCTTTGCCTGCTCAACAACGCGTCCATCCGGGTAAAACATATGAGCAACATTATATAGACGATCTCCCTTCCGGAGTACATGAGTTCCGCCAATAATATACATATTGGTTTGTTTGGCAAGCTTTATAAATAATGAACGGTATTGCTCTGTATAATCAGGCAAGTCTTGAATGGTTATCGGTTGTTTATCTGCTTTATCAATTGACATGAGCTGGGTAGTAAAAAATTCCGGAAATAAAACAAAATCAGCAGCAAATTCTTCTGCCGTTTTAATATAATGCTCGACCTGCTTTTCAAATTCTTCAAAAGAAGCAATCGTATGTAAATGGTATTGAACCGCAGAGACTCTAAGTTTCATGTTATCCCCCTCTTTCCTTAGCTTTTTTAAAATGATTATAAACCGTATTATTAGGCAAACCATCATTATTAACAAGTACGCACTTTGTTGTAACATAGTGTGGAAAAGTATACTGTGAATCGTATGTTTTGTTTGAGGCTGAAACAGATGTGGATCCTAACTTATTTACTTGAATCTGCCTTTATTTCTTGATTGTTGATGACCGTTTCGATATAGTTTTTGCCCCATTCATACATGGAGTCTAGAATGGGCATTAATGTTTGGCCTTGTTCAGTCAGTGAATACTCCACTTTTGGAGGCACAACAGGATAGACTTTTCGTTCAATAATCAAGTCTTCCTCTAGCTCCCGTAATTGGTTGACTAACATCCTTTGGGTTATACCCGGCATAAGCGACTTTAATTCGCCAAACCGTTTCGTTCCCTCTTTGCCAAGATGCCACAATATCAGCATCTTCCACTTGCCTCCAATTACTGAAAGAGTTAATTCTTTCTCACAATTAAACAGCTTATCCTGCATCCGAGACATTCCAATTCACCTCCATGTTCATTATAACTTGTTACCGTTTGGTAACAAATTGTAAGGTCTTCGGTATGGTCTATTTTCTTATTTTGGTGTTAGTGACCTTTTTTTATGGAATTATCGGGGTTTTGGGTCACTATTGCGGGTTTAGTGACCTATTTTTCAGAACTCAGCACCGGTTAGGGTACTAATAGAATGTTTAGCGCCCTCTTTTTGTGTACTCAACACCGGTTAGGGCACTAATAGAATGTTTAGTGCCCTCTTTTTGTGTACTCAGCACCGGTTAGGGAACTAACAGAAGTTTAGCACCCTCTTTTTGTGTACTCAACAACGGTTAGGGCTCTAACAGAATGTTTAGCTCCCTCTTTTTCTGTACTCCACACCGTTTAGGGCTCTAACAGATGTTTAGCGCCCTCTTTTTCTGAACTCAGCACCGTTTAGGGTACTAATAGAATGTTTAGCTCCTTCTTTTTCTGTACTCAACACCGGTTAGGGCACTAATAGAATGTTTAGTACCCTCTTTTTCTGTACTCAACACCGTTTAGGACACTAATAACCAATTCCCGTGTACGTCTTCTAGTCTACATCCGCAAACAATTAAAAAACGAGCTCCCCCTCAATCGGTAGCTCGTTTTCCCATATAAATTGCCTATTCCGGAATATTTTTTCCGTAAAAAATCTCATCCATTTCCCAATTTACTCTTTCAGTTATATCCTTCACTTCCTGCGGACTTAATTTTTCCTTTGTATATCCAAATAAATAATTGTTTAAATCAAATTCCCTTAGCTTGCATTTTGTATGGAAAATATTTTCCTGGTATACATTCACATCGATCATATGGTATAACTCTTTAATCTCGTCTGGAATATAGTTTTGAATCGAACTAATCTCGTGATCAATAAAGAGTTTATGACCACTAATATCTCTCGTAAAACCACGAACGCGGTAATCAATCGTCATAATATCCGTATCAAATGAATGGATCAGATAATTGAGCGCCTTAAGCGGAGAAATTTCTCCACATGTTGATACATCAATATCAGCGCGAAATGTACTGATTCCTTCATCAGGATGGGACTCTGGATAAGTATGTACAGTAATATGACTTTTATCAAGAGACATCGTAACCGCTTCGGGGAGTGGACCCGGAGTTTCATCATATGTATCTCTCGGCACCTCGACGACTGGCCCCTCTGAAACTAAAAAAGTCACACTGGCCCCTTGTGGAACATAGTCTTGTTTAGCAATATTTAATACATGTGCCCCGATAATTTCAGATACATTTGTTAAAATATTCGTCAGTCTGTCGGCGTTATATTGTTTTTCAATATAGTGAAAATAAGCCTCTCGTTCGCTGGTGGTTTTCGTAAAACATATATCGTACATATTAAAGCTTAATGTTTTTGTTAAATTATTAAACCCATGTAGTTCGACCTTTTGCTCTGGTGTTAGCGCCAACCATTACGCCCCCTTAAGCTTTTAAATTGATTACATAGATTTATTCTTTACCAAATAGTCCATAATTATTTTTAAACAAGGTAAAAGCAAAAGCGAAATTTAAAATCTTCCTGACCTAAAAATCGAAAATAATAACAACAAAAACATAAAGGTTGCTATTCCAAACCCAATTTCTATAATCGGTATTTTCAACATCAACATCGAAGACTGACCTACTAGTGCAGACCCAATTATAAGTCCGGCCATAATAATACTAAATGCCAACAAACTAATACTAAAAGTAATACGATTGCTGATTTTATCAAATTTGGAAAGAATCAAGTCAATTTCCGGAAAAGAAATTTCCTGTCTCATTTTCCCATTTTTAAACAAATGATTGAGTTCTTTCATACTTCTAGGCAGCTCGGCAAGGAATTCACCGAGGTTCACGAGCTGGTGCCACAAATTCCCGGCCACTTTCTTCGGGTAGTAACGCTCCATTAACAACCGTTTTCCAAAAGGTTCAGCGACCTTGAGGATACTGATTTCCGGATCAAGCTTAACAACAATCCCTTCCATCGTGAGTAAGGTCTTGCCTAAAAGGGTTAAATCCGATGGAATCCTAATTCCATGGCGGTAGGCTACTAAAAACAAATCATTTACAACCTGCCCTAGACTGACCTGACTTAAAGCAACATCATAGTATTTCTCATTTAACTTCTCAACATCACCGCGAAGCTCTGGAAGATTTATATCTTCCGGAACAATCCCCATATGGGTAATCGCTTTAATAACATCATCCGTTTGTTGGCGCATTAAGGCAATCACCAACGAAGCAAGATGATATTTCATTTCTGGGGTGAGCTTCCCGACCATGCCAAAATCGAGGAAGATGATGCCGTCCTCTGGTAAAGCCAGGATATTCCCTGGATGAGGGTCACCATGAAAATACCCTTCAATCAAAATTTGATGAAGGATCGAATCAACAATCCGCTTAGCTAAAGCTTTATTGTCATTTCCCATTTCTTTAAGCTTGTCCGTTTCATTTAACTTCGTACCCTCAACGAACTCCATCGTCAGGACTTTTTTCGTTGTACAATCCCAATAAACTTTCGGAATAACTACTTTTGGGTCATTTACAAACTGCTTAGCAATTTTTTCGGCATTTCTGCCTTCGATCGTATAATCAATTTCTTCGCGAAGCGATTTCGAAAACTCCTCGACAATATCCCTTATTTGATACCTTGAAGCCCAATCGAGACGCTGTTCTGCCAAAATGGCCAAGTCTTGCAAGATTTCTAAATCCGTTTCAATAACTGTTCTCATGTTTGGTCTTTGGATTTTCACCGCAACCTTTTCCCCGGTTTTAAGGACACCAAAATGCACCTGTCCAATAGATGCAGCTGCTAACGGTGTTTCGCAAAACTCTTTGAAAATCTGGTCCACCTTAAGGCCAAACTCTTCTTCAATGGTTTCGGTCACTTTATCATATGAAAATTGCGGTGCACTGTCCTGCAGCTTTTCGAGTTCTTCAATAATATGTGCAGGAATGATATCGTATCGGGTGCTTGCGACCTGCCCCATTTTGACAAAGGTGGGTCCGAGTTCCTCCAAAAACAATTTGATCCGTTCTCCTGTTGTTTTATAGTGAGATTCGGTGTTTACCTCGACAAATAATCTTTTAGGCATCGAAAGTAGCTCGGTTAACCCTAATTCTTTGATGATAAAACCAAAGCCATACCGGATTAAAGCATTCACGATTTCTCGATAGCGTTGTATATGGCGAATTCTCTTCCTAATCAAACGGATCACCTCATTTGCAAGCGGCTAAAGTACTTGTAACTAGTTTATAAAGAAAAATTCCACAAAACTAGGACATTGTGGAATTTGTCAATCATTTAACAAAACTTGTTCATATCCCTTTGTGATGCATCATATTTGTAAAATCATGATAGAAAGGGTCTGGATATGATTTTCGCAGTAAGTAGATAGGAATGATCGCCACTACGAAGTTTAGATACGTATATGGTGGGATCACCGGAATTAGTAAAACCGTGAAGAATAGACTTGCGTAGATTCCTATCTTAACATAGACGTTTTTCGATAAAACAAACAGACCGACAACCAACTCAAACAGGGCCAATGTTACAGTAAACCACTCCGCATACGGTACGACAATGTTTTCAATCAAATCAGCATAAAAATTGAACAAAGCCATATCGGCAAATTGTTCGTAAAATTCCGGATGTGAAAACGTATAGGAAAGATTGAAAACACTGCTTCCTAGAAAAAATAACCCCCAGACCATTCTAAGCACATAAACCGCCTCCTTAAGCAGTTTGATATATGCCTGCAGATCTTGTTAGCTTCTCAACTTCTATTATAAATCAACATAAATGAAAAAACATTTTTGAAGAGACGGGTCCAGTCATATTGGAAATTTCAAGGGGATAAGAAAGAGCCCTTGATTACATAATACCGGACACCGCCATCATGTAACAGGTGTAGATCAACCGGCACACGGGGATAAATAATTTTGGGTAGAATATTTATCCTTTTATAATAAAGAGAACAAGAATATCCTGCACAAAAATTTGTTATAATGGATTTCATTAGCAGTTGTACCATTTATTCTCTTTATTTGGAGGACTAACATACATGGCAGAAAAGAAAAAGTACTATGTGGTTTGGAGAGGCAGAAAAACTGGAATATTCAATACTTGGGCTGAATGTGAGGAACAAACAAAAGGGTTTCAGGGGGCAAGTTTTAAATCGTTTCCCACATTAGATGAGGCAAAGAAAGCTTTCGAAGGCGGAAAGTCGAGCGGTTATTCTGCAGCTCCAAAAGGAGCCTCAACAGCCAAAAAGGGAACTCGTTCAACAGAAACAGTTGTAATAAACGAAAATAGCATCTCCGTTGATGCTGCCTGCAGCGGCAATCCTGGCATGATGGAATATCAAGGCGTTTCAACGAAAACCGGTGAGGTCCTCTTTCATTTTGGTCCGATACTTGGGACCAATAATATTGGTGAATTTCTCGCGATCGTCCATGCGCTTTCTTTATTGAAAAAACAGGGCTTGAACACCGATATTTATTCAGATTCCGTAACCGCGCTGTCTTGGGTAAGAAATAAAAAAGCGAATACAAGCCTGGTGCGAAATGCTAAAACGGAACAGGTTTGGAACATGATCGAACGAGCAGAAAAGTGGTTAAGAGAAAATCAATATTCGAATAAAATTATGAAATGGGATACGAACAAGCTGGGCGAAATCAAGGCGGACTTCGGGCGGAAATAACCCGGATTTCGTGTAAACATTTGGTTTCAGGTTATAGTGGGGATGTAAAACGGGCATCAGATTGGTATTCTGATGCCCGTTCTTTCCTTTTGTTATTTTAAAAAACAAGAATTATTCGGTCCCTTTCATCCCAAAACCTTCGCCAAATTTAAGAGAGTGAAGTTGTCCGTTCGATGCCCAATTTTCTCGATCATACTCATCAAAAATGATTGTGACCCATTCCGCTTTAACATTAAGAGTCTTTACCGCTTCTTTCGTTACGGCTTCTACGAATTGTTGTTTTTGGTCACTGGTCCTTCCTTTTGCTATCTTCACTGTAATAATCGGCATTTTATTCACTCCCTCCGTTTTAACAGATTAACTGTTTGTATGAAATGCTCCTATGGCTTTATGTTCATCTTCTTTTTTTACATAGATATCATATTGAGTATTATCAATAAAACGAACATTACGAGTATCCATTCCTCTGAAGGGTGTAACCACTTTATACTTAATTCCTGCGTCTTTTAATTTGCTAATAATCTTAAAGTATTCCTCATTGCCAAAGGTCGTGTAAATAAGCTTCCAATTCCGATTGGCATTCATACGGATTATGGTAATCAAAATAAAAACTGATCCAAGAATCGTAAAGGTGATATACACCGATTGCCCCCCCTTGATATCAAACTATTATACTTTGATTTTTTCAGCTTCATCGATCATTTGATGAATTAATGATTCCACGGTTTGAATTTTCGCTAACCTTGGACTTTGTCCTGACCAGAGGGACATGAACTCCTGATTATTTTGTGATGCAGCTGCTTTTCTAATCGATTGTGTAAGAGTGTTTTGCACGGGAAACTCCGGAAAAGTGTGTTGATGCTCCTCCGTATTCTGGATGAACTGATTATTAATTCCTCTTGCCCATTTACCTGAAAATGCACGAGTTAATACAGTTTGGTCTTCATGTGATTTAAGTATGGCTTCTTTATATACGTTATGTGCTCCGCTTTCGATACAAGTTAGGAAGGCTGTCCCCATTTGTACTGCTTGTGCTCCCAGGCATAAAGAAGCGAGTAAGCCTCTCCCATCCATTATCCCCCCTGCAGCGATCACCGGGATATTTACGCGATCGACGACTTGCGGAATAAGGGACATCAAACCTACTAAACTATTTTGAGAACCGTCCAGGAAATTCCCGCGATGCCCGCCAGCCTCACTCCCCTGTACGACAACCATATCCATTCCGATCTTTTCAATTTCAACCGCTTCTCTGACAGTTGTAGCAGTACCTATTAAAATAATATTATGTTGTTTTAATAGGTCGATTACTTCGCTAGAAGGAATACCAAATGTAAACGAACAAATTGAGACTTTTTCATCGATCACTACCTCGATTTGTTCTTTAAAAGCGATAAATCCGTTTTTGGGTTCAGGTATTTCTATACTAAGTGTTTCGCTTACATTTAATTGCTCTCGAATGGGCTGTAGAAAACTGCTTGCTCGGTGTATCTCATCCTCTGAAGCTTCAAATTCATTTGGCACAAATAAGTTAACTCCAAAACTGTTTGCTGTTAGTTCCCGAATCTCGCTAATCTGGTCGCGTAATTGTTGGGGACTCATATAACCTGCACCAATATTTCCTAGTCCTCCATGATTCGAAACCGCAGCCACTAATTGGGAAGTGGTAATTCCTCCTGCCATTGGAGCTTGAATAATCGGATATTTAATAGTTAAAAGATCAGTAATTTTGTTTTTTAGCATTTCCGTCACCTCAATACTAAGAATTCCTATATCTATTACAATTCTTTTCCATATATAAATAGTCCTTGTTATATTTTCATTTTATTTGCCATGTTTAAACTAGCCAGTTGATTTCCGCTCCAGGTGCTCCAATCAACAGAGGGCCTAAAATCAAAATTGTACTTCAGCACTTTTATAAAAATAATAATAAAATTCGTAAACTTAGTTCTCCACAGTTTTCGCTATGATTGCCCCGATGACCAATCCCCATACAGGTGCACTAATATGGAAAAACGATATATTGGATAGAGCGATAAGGAAGGCAAATAGTGCACTTAAGCGGTAAGCATTACTCGAGAAACCCATCTGCAAACTGGATAAAAGAACACCGATTAACGAAAAACCTGCCAGCATGGACACAAATGCTTGCGGCAATGATTGGATAAAGGGAACAATTTTCCAGGCAAATACACCAAACAACACGGTTAAAATTCCTGATACCACCGAAGCAATGTATCGCTTTGATTTATGCCCCGTTTCATCATTGGAGCAGATTGCCGTCATCATCCCAGCGATGTTGGCGCTTTGTCCACCAAAAAAACTGGCAATAATCGAAAAAACTCCGCTTAGCGTGACAATTTTTCGGATTGAAGGTTCGAATGTTGAACTTTCAAGTGCCCCAATTCCAGTTGCCACATCATTGCTTAAAATTAGCATAGCCAAGGGTATTGCAAGTGTGACCATCCCCATCCAAGTAAATTCAGGCATTTGTATTGATGGTAAAACAAAAGCAAGTCCGTTTGTTGATATACTAAGATCTTCGGTTAAAAACAACGTAATAAATGCAACAACTACTGCGATCATAACAGCTGGAATACGTTTTAAGAATTTCGTGCTGATAAAAAAACTAATTAGAGCCGCACCGCCTATTAATGGTAAGGCCTTTACTCCTTGTACAAGCTGAACAACATAGTTGGTCACTAAGCCTGCAAGCATTGCCGCAATGACTTCTTTCGGGACCCATTTCATAATTTTTGTAAAAAGACCTGATATACCAATGAGTAAAATGAGCACGCCTGACATCACATAACCGCCAATTAACTGTGGATAGGTAAAATGTGCTGTCACTGTTGCCAAAAAGGCAACGCCTGATATCGAATGACCGCCGGTAATTGGAATTCTGAACAACAGAGGTAAAACTATCCCAAATAACCCACCAAAGAAATAAACGGCAAAAATCCAATTGATGGTTTGCTCACTGGAAAACTTCCCTGCTGCTGCGGCCTGTAAAATAATTAATGCTGGACCGGTCATAATTAAAGTGAAAGAAATTAATCCTGAAGATACATTTTGACTCGTTATATCTTTGAAAAATGATTTCCTATTTTTTTCTGGCAATGAATCATCAAATTGTTCTCTCACATCTTGTGTTCGCTTTGGTTGCGCCATTTTCTCTCTCCTACCCTTTCTTGCAAATAATACAAAATAACTTTTCAAAAGACACCCTTTTAGGTGAAAGGTTGATTTATTTACAAACAATCACTTCACGTTTAAATGTGCCTTTTTTTACAACAGCTCGGTCTTTAATGGCAAAACCGGCTTTTATTAGAGTTTCATCGATTGGCTCAACGGTTACCACTACGACTTTTTCCGCAAACTTACGGGCACTTTGTAGCATCTCGAGCTGTTCGGCTGGAGTAATGACAGAACATAAATTGTAAGGCAAATCGATTATGGCTACATCATAATGGTTCGTAATATCACGGATATCGGTCAATTTTACTTCACAGGAATACCCAAAATAAGCGATATTCTCTCTAGTTCCGCCAAGAACTAGGGGGTTTCTGTCACTACCCGCAATATCAATCCCCATTGATAATGCTTCTATTAATACCGTTCCAATTCCACAGCATGGATCTATTGCCTTTATCCCACAAGGGTCAGGAATGGCGATATTAACGACTGCTCTTGCCACACGAGTGTTAAGAGCAGTGGAGTAACTGTGTGGCTTTTGTTGGTGACGAAACCAAACAGACTCACCTTTCACATAGTCACCGAACACCCATCTTCCGTTAACATGCATGACAGCAAACAAGCGGTTAGGATGATGAATGTCAGCAATACCATTAATATGTAATCCAATCTCCTTTTCCATTGCACGGCGGTTCTCAAATCCTGCTTCTTTAGTTTTTGCAGGACTACCTGTTTTTACATAGATCACTTTGAAGGTCTCCCCCTTCACTTGAAGGGTTTCAACTTGATTAAGGAGATGTTGAAAATTTTCGGCCTCATACATGACCGTAATTCTTTCCTTTATAAATGGACTTCGACTTGGGTCTATTTTTGCTTCGCTTTCCAAAATGCCCGTTTGTGACTCATTCCCAAATAGCGAACGCATCTCTAAAGCACACAAAGATCGTTCGTCCTCATAACTTGCAAAAGTATATATATAGGTTGTTCTTTCCTCTTGTTTTATTTCCAATTTGTTTTCATCCTCAAATCTTTCCAATAATAAAAGGCAATAGATAAAGTCATATTGACTATACCTAATGCCTATATTAACGGAGTTTTCTCCAAAAAAACACCTTGTTAATTTTTATTCGAGCTGGAGTTAAAAAAAATATCTTTAATGGTTTATTTTTTTAAAATAATTATAAATCTTATCTAGCTTTTTCGTTTGGTTTCCCTTTGGGCTTTCCATATTTCCAAATTCAAAGAACTTCACTTTCTTGATTCCCACAAAATTAAATAACGCTTTTTTCATCAAAATTTTATGTGCATTATTTAACCAGAGAAATGGATAGTGGGTAGGCCCCTTCATAGTTGACACACACACAACCGACTTTCCTTTCAAAAGCCCCTCCGGGAAAAGCCCACTCTTATCTTTATAGGCAAAATTGGAAGCAAATAATTGATCAATGTACCCTAGAAGCATTGCGGGAGGTCTTCCCCACCATATCGGATAGATAAAAACAATCTTGTCAGCCCATGTAATTTGGTTTCGATATTTTTCAATACTAGGATCCGAATGCATATTTCGTCTTCGTTTTTGCTCGTTAAACACGAGAAGTGGATTAAAATCCTCTTCATATAAATCCAGAACCTGTAACTCCTTTATATTAGGATTTTTGTTACTTCCTTGAATGACTTTTTGTAAAAATGCATAATTTAGACTGTTATGATTTGGATAGGTATAAACGACAAGCATCTTCATAGTCTCGCCCCTTAGTTATCATTTGATAAGTAAATTGTATCACTCATCCATTTACTTATCAAATGATAATTGTATTTTGATAACATATTTGTTATCTTGTCTGTAAGAGGTGAAAGAATGGACAAAAAAACCCTATTCAATAAACTTGTAGCATTTACAACTTCTGTTCATCGTGTGACATATGAATTAACAAAAGATGTGAAATCCGATTCAATATCGCAAATTCAATATCACATTCTAGAATATCTTGCGGTTAGTCAACCTGTAACTCCAAGTGAAATTAGCGATTGTCAGAATATGTCTATGCCAAACACAAGTCGAGAGCTTAGAAAATTGCATGAAAAAGGATTAATTGAGAAGATTCATGATACTGATGATCGACGTAAGCAATATATTCGTCTCTCAATTGTTGGGGAAACCATGATGAAGGAAGCCTTTGCATCTATAGAAACTCGTTTTCTACATCGAATACAAAATGCTTCGAAGAAGGATTTAGAGGAAATTGAACTTGCCCTTGATATTCTTCAAACTAAATTATTTTATTGATTAAAATAAAATCGGCTATCCTTAAGTCTAGAGTATTAGACTTGGATAGCCTTCTTAATTTCTGTTTTACATATTTCCAATAGTTGCGTTTTCAACTAAATCCACTTTGCAAACCAGGCAACATAATATGCAGCTGGAAGAAAGATTAGTTGGGCAACCACTGTGCCTACAAATTTGGAGCTGATCATTGTTAACGAATAACTTTTTAAATAAATATAATCGCTTTGTTTTTTGACTACCCTATCGGCTAATACGGATGCCTTTGGATCAATAAACAGTGTTAATAATATTGTGGCGACGCCATTTATTATTCCAGAAGACATGCTGGCCGCTTGACCATAATCTTTAGGAACTAACATCGATGCATATATGGAAGATAGGACTCCAACGGTATAAATTGCTGAAATAATAACATTTACAACAAATATCCGTTTCGGGATAGTTTTCATCGTAATTCCTTTTAAATAAGAGAGCCTAGGTAATCTTATACATTTAACTACTTTCTTTAACCCAGTTAGAGAAAACTGTTTCACAAATAGGGCGACAATTGACCCCCGTTCATTGGACAATTGGACAATCGCCCGAGAAAAGATGTTTATGAAAGTGGGAAAAAGAACGATACCTAACAAAACCCCTATAGAAGTTACTCCAATTAGGATTCTATACTGCTCCTCAATAAATGTTAACTGGTTTGTCTCAGGTGCTTCAGCAATTAATTTTGCTGTAAGTGGCTGTTGAATCATGGTAGAAAATCTTGAGATAATGACCATGGTACTAAATAACGATATTGCAGTGGCAATTAATTTTACTCTAGCTCCTGAGATCCTAGTTGAATACGCTAATGTTTCAATCATCGTGATAATTAGTAGAAATACTGAAATAAGTACTACCTTTCCGGTAATTAGCTCCATGTATAAAGACTCCTTGGGAAACTTTTTTATGAAAATTATATCGTTAAATTAAGTACTACTCTACATTACTTCATAAATCTATCTTTTATTTTTAAAATTATGTAATCTAAAATAATGCCAAATATAGTCCAAAAAAGAATCGTAAATAGATAAATATGGGTGATTGTAAAGAATCTAAAGTAATTCTCTATTAGCCAGAATGGTGGACTGGTTATAAATAATAAAATGTTTTTGTCATCATTTCCGCTATAGTTAATGATGACTATGAAGGTTGATAAAAGTGCAAATAATGATTTAAACCCCAATAAATTTACAATCGATTTCTTTGAATCCTTGTTCATAACACCATCTCCTTGGTGTAATTTTACACTATTGAGATGGTCCATGTTTATATATTTTAAAAAAAGTTAATTTATTTAAGATTTACTTTAATCAAAAGTTTTATACCTAATTACTAATTATGTCCGTACCGTATGAGTTATCGATTGCACACAGCCATTCACCTTGTGAGTTTTTCTTAAACACGTATGTTGCTCTTCTATCCATAGAATATTCTGAGTCCATTTTATCGGCGGTAAGCAATGTTTGAGAGATAACTAACGCGGTGTCTCCAGCTTCCAAAATAATCATTTCCCCCTGGGTTGGTACAATGCTGTTATTAAAGTATTTTGCGATTGCAATGAATGCTTTTTTGATTTCCTCTTTACCCTTTGCAATCATACCGGGCTTTACAACGAGAATAGCATCTTCAGTATAGTAATTCATAAGTGTTTCAAAATCTTCATGTTTAATTGCCAAGTCACACTTCTTTATTAACTCTTTTAATTCATGTTCCATATACAATACCTCCCAAAATGCAAAACATAATAATATATATCGATCATATTTGTTAGTTAAAGTTAATTTATTTTTAGCTAATTTTAAGTTCTTGTTTAAGTTATTGCTCCAAATTCTTATCATGTACAAATTTTCAGGAAAAAATATAGTCTGTAATTATGTGAATTTAGCATGTATTGTTATTTAAAATAATACTGTTTGGAGTGAATCATTTTGTTTATTAAACTTACAAAAGAGCAACAACAATTAATGGTATCTGACATTCAAACCTTCTTTTCTCAGGAAAGAGATGAAGAATTATCTCAATTTGCAGCAGAAAGAGTATTGGAGTTCGTAAAGGAGTCACTTGCTCCTCATTTTTATAACGCTGCAGTTATGGATGTTAAACATGTGGTTGAACAGCAATTTTCTTCTTTGGAAGATGAAATATTAACACTTGAGCTTCCAATAAAAAGATAATTTCCGATACATCTACATAAATGGAGAAGGATGATCACTCCTTCTCCAAAAACACTTTAAAACAAAAAAGGGACTACAAACTGATGTGACCCCAAAAAGTTAGAGTTTTATTTTAAGCAGCTAATTGGCTGGTATGGTTACGGTATTGTACCGGACTCATGCCTGCCAATTTTTGCTTTAT
>NZ_JBKFGH010000003.1:0-25421 GCF_051233475.1 Neobacillus terrisolis
TCAATCAACAGAGTGCTCAAAATTAACATTGTTCTTTTTTACAGCCATGCAAAAAAAGAAGACAAACTGCGTTTGCCTTCTTTTTGCTTAGCTTTTCTATTGATATATATGCACAAATGGTTCATCTTTGTCGGCTTGACGGACGATAAGTGCTTCCGGACCATTTACAGAGGAGATGTTAACTTGAACGGTCACATAATTCGGGAAATGCTGCATCACTAATCCGGTGACATATTGGGTGAACCCAACCCCTTCAGCTTTTCCGTAAAATTGAATCGGGATATTGATATCCAATTCTTGAAGCTGGTTCTCAACATAAAACGCTTTTCCGATTACACCATTAAAGTTTGGAAAATATGATTCCACGTCCTGCTTAAAATTTTGGAAAAACGTGACATCGTCGCGATGATCCTTCGTTGCATCCTCAGATGGGAATAAATAATAATCTTCCTTAATATTTTCCCAGTTCCCAAGTGAATTGCTTCCATCAGACATCGTGGCATACGCAAAGAAGTTACCTGGGACAACCGCTGTTTTAGCCTCTTGCTCAAACAAAGCAATCGTGAGTGGTACATCTTCAAGCCCATCAACACCTCGAATTCTTTTGGCTACTTCTTCAGCAATCTTTTTTCCTTCCCGTTCAAGGTCTTCATGAGGAATTTTCTTTTCGAATGTTGCCCCATATTGAACAGTTTGGTAATAATACACCGAATTTAGTGCCAATCCAATCACAACGCCGCCAAGTTTTACCTTGTCACCGTCTTTAATTAAATAATTATGTTCTAGTATATGAGCTAAATAAATCGGACTCTTTTCATTGCGTTCTTTCAAATCCCCGACTCCATCATCAAGTGGATTTAACCCAATATTTTCTGATTCATTCAGTCCTTCTACTGTTAACTGTTCCGGAGTAAACTTCCGATTTAGCCAAAGGCCAACCGTCTTCTTTTTCAAGTATTGCCCTTCCTGGAACAAAAACTTATCGGGGTCAAAGTTCTTCAGTGCCACTCTCATTAAGCCTGTCTCAAACTCGTTAATATCGTATCTTGTGTTAAGGTTATTTACCACTAACCCACGTGCTTCCCCCGGTTTAAACGGCAATATCGTCCGATAGTATTGATCAGATATTTGATATTTTGGAATAATAGCTTTCTCTTTTGAGTTATCCTTGCTATTTTGAACTACTTCATCTTGTTTTTGAAAATTGGGGGCACAAGCAGTCAGTAGCAGGATTAGAGATAAAGCAACAAGCGCCAATCTTTTCATTGGTTTCCCTCTCCTACTTATTTAATTCTTCAATCATTCTCTCCTCATTCCATACCTCGATGCCCAATTCCTCTGCCTTCGTTAACTTTGAACCTGCATCCTCTCCTGCAATAACAAGATCCGTTTTCTTGCTGACACTTCCCGCAACATTTCCACCAAGTGCCTCAATTTTTTCCTTGGCCTCATTACGGGTCAACTGCTCCAGCTTTCCAGTTAAGACGATCGTTTTTCCAGAAAAGAAAGAATCGGATTCCTCTGCTAATACCCGCTTCGGGCCTTTATATTGCATGTTAACCGAGGCTGCTTTTAATTCTTCAATCAGCTCTGTCACTTCATCCATCCCGAAGTAGGTCAGAACCGAATCCGCCATTTTTTCACCAATCTCATTAATCGCCTTTAATTCTTCACTTGTAGCCACAGCGAGACGATCCATTGTTTCAAATTCCATTGCTAAAGTTTTTGCCGCCTTTGCCCCAACATGACGAATTCCTAATCCAAACAGCAGCTTCTCTAACGAGTTTTCCTTGGAGGCTTCAATCGCAGCTAACATTTTTTGAATCGACTTCTCGCCCATACGTTCAAGGCCGATCAGTTGCTCACGATTCAGTTTATAAAGATCAGCTACATCATGAATTAAGTTTTCAGCAAATAATTGACTAATGACTTTTTCACCTAATCCTTCGATATTCATGGCATTTCGTGATACAAAATGGATTAAACCCTCACGAATTTGCGCCGGACATTTGGGATTAATGCAGCGAAGAGCCACTTCATCTTCAAATCGAACTAATTCACTTTCACACTCCGGACAATGAGTCGGCATCACAAACTCTCGTTCCATACCGGTTCGACGTTCAACCAACACATTGACTACTTCAGGAATAATGTCACCAGCTTTTTTAACAACTACTTGATCTCCAAGCCGGATGTCTTTTTCACGAATCAAATCTTCGTTGTGTAATGAAGCACGTTGAACGGTTGTCCCCGCAACCCGAACAGGCTCTAATATCGCTGTCGGTGTGATGACCCCTGTTCTCCCAACATTAAGCTCAATATCTCTTAAGGTTGTGACAACCTCTTCAGCCGGAAATTTATAAGCAATCGCCCACCGTGGGCTTTTTGCAGTTGTGCCTAACTCTTCCTGTTGCCCAAGAGAATCTACTTTAATAACGATCCCATCTATTTCATAAGGCAAGTTCGGGCGTTTTTCCACCCAGCTTTCCACAAATTCAATGACACGCTCAATATCAGGACATAGCTTTCGTTCGCGATTCGTTTTAAATCCAAGTGAATCTAGCCAATTTAGCCCCTCGCTATGCGAAGTGATTCCTACCTCACCAGCCCCCGCAATCCCGTATAAAAAAACATCCAAATTCCTGGAAGCGGCGATTTTCGGGTCAAGCTGACGCAACGAACCGGCGGCTGCATTTCTTGGATTTGCAAACGGTTCTTCGCCTTTTTCCTCTTTAGCCTTATTCAAGGTTTCAAACGAGCGTTTTGGCATAAACGCTTCGCCTCGCACCTCTAAGCTGACTGCTTCTTTAAGGCGCAACGGGATTGAACCAATCGTTTTTAAGTTTGCGGTAATGTCCTCACCAATCGAGCCATCGCCTCTTGTTGCTCCTTGGACAAAAACACCATCCTGATAATGAAGCGATACAGCTAATCCATCAATTTTTAATTCACAAACATATGAAAAGTCGTCTCCGACAACCTGTCTAATTCTCCGGTCAAAATCACGTAAATCTTGAGGGCTAAAAGCATTTCCCAGACTTAGCATCGGAACCCGGTGCTCCACCTTCTCAAAACTCTCTAACACTCCACCACCGACTCTTTGCGACGGGGAATCTGGACTGTTAAGCTCTGGAAACTTGGCTTCAAGCCCGATTAATTCCTGCATAAGCTGATCATACTCAGCATCCGGAACACTCGGTTGATCGAGAACATAGTATTGATAATTGTAGTGATTTAGTAATGTATGCAATTCTCTAACGCGATTTTTTGCAGATTGAAGGTCCATATACGCAGCCCTTTCCTAAGCTTTTTTGATCGGTGCAAACTTTGCCAGAAGTCGTTTAATTCCTACCGGACTCGGGAAAGCGATATCTAATTCAGTGCCTTCACCCTCGCCTTTTACACTTACGACAGTTCCAATCCCCCATTTGCCATGCTCAGCTTTATCTCCTACACGCCAAGCCTGATCGCTGCCACCCGTCGACTTAGCTGACATAACAATAGGCCGCATAACCGGTTTACGTTGTGGCTGTTTCGTAAACGATTGGAACGTGGAAACAGTTTTTTGTTTCGGCTCATATCCTTCTAATAAATCCTCAGGAATCTCCTTGATGAATCTCGATGGCATATTCCAATTTGTTCTACCAAATAAAGTTCGCATTTCCGCATTTGTAATGAACAATTGCTCCTCTGCACGAGTGATTCCCACATAGGCGAGACGGCGCTCTTCTTCCATCTCAGCTTCTTCTTGAAGCGAGCGGCTGTGCGGAAATACGCCTTCTTCTAAGCCCATTAGGAATACTACCGGGAATTCCAACCCTTTGGCAGAATGGAGTGTCATTAAAACGACTGTATCAGTTTTCTTTTGCCCGTCTTCATCTAATGAATCAATATCGGCAACTAAAGCAAGGTCCGTTAAAAAGGCAATTAAGCTTTTGTCCTCATTCGATTCTTCAAAATTCTTCGTAACGGATAATAACTCGTCCAAGTTTTCCAGTCTGCTTTGTGCTTCTAAAGACTTTTCCGCCTTAAGCATATCACGATAACCTGATTTATCTAACAGTTCCTCAACCAACTCTGTAACCGATAAAAATTCCTGCATTTGGGAGTACCCTTTAATTAAATCGCGGAATTCCGCTGCCGCCTTAGTCACTTTTGGACTTAAGCCAATCAGCTCAACAGAATCCAATGCTTGAAACAAAGAGATATCATGTGTCAGAGCAAACTCCGCTATCTTATCAAGCGAGCTTGAGCCAATTCCCCGCTTCGGAACATTAATAATCCGGACGAACGAAATTTCATCATCTGGATTAGCAATCAGCTTTAAATACGCAATCGTATCTTTAATTTCTTTTCGCTCATAGAACTTGATTCCACCGACAATTGAGTAATCAATATTTGATTTTAATAAAACTTCCTCGATTACCCGGGATTGGGCATTGGTCCGGTACAAAATGGCTATATCGGAACGGTTATATTTTCCGCTCTCAACTAGCTCTTTGATTTTCCCGGCTACAAATTGGCCTTCCCCTTTTTCACTGTCAGCCCGGAAATAAGAAATCTTATTTCCCTCTTGATTTTCAGTCCAAAGATTTTTCGGTTTCCGATTTAAGTTATTTTTAATGACTTCATTAGCAGCCAATAAAATTCTTTTTGTGGAACGATAGTTTTGTTCTAATAAAATGACCTGTGCGTTTGGATAGTCTTTTTCAAACGATAATATATTGGCAATATCCGCCCCGCGCCAGCGATAAATCGACTGGTCAGAATCCCCTACTACACAAAGGTTTCTAAACCGCGCCGCCAATTGCTTTACGAGCATATATTGTGCTCTATTCGTATCCTGATACTCATCGACATGAATGTACTGAAATTTGCGCTGATAATATTCAAGCACCTCAGGTACACGCTGAAACAGTTGAATGGTCATCATAATCAAATCATCAAAATCCAATGCACTGTTTTTTCGGAGCCGCTTCTGATATTCCTCATATACTACGGCAACCTTTTCTTCGAAGTAGCCGCTATTATTTTTTGCGTAAGTTTCGTAGTCAATCAGTTCGTTTTTAGCAGAACTTATCGCCCCTAACAGTGCCCGGGGATCATATTTCTTCGGATCAATATTTTTATCCTTTAAAATCCCTTTAATGACAGACTGTTGATCCGTTGTATCGAGGATCGTAAAGTTCCGACTATACCCGATTCGATCAATATCACGGCGCAGAATTCTAACGCACATCGAGTGAAAGGTAGAAATCCAAACCTCTTCGGCTGCTCCGCCCATCAAGTTGCCAATCCTGTCTTTCATTTCCCTGGCAGCCTTATTTGTAAAGGTAATCGCTAATATATTATATGGATTCACTCTCTTTTCAACGATTAAGTAGGCGATGCGATGGGTCAGTACTCTTGTTTTGCCACTTCCGGCGCCTGCCATGATAAGAAGCGGGCCATCAGTCGCTTTTACAGCTTTTTTCTGCTCCGGGTTCATCCCGTTGAGCAGTTTTTCAGTTAAATATTGCATCTATAGTCACCACTCATTTATTGTTTATTGGCTCAAATATTTGGATACGGACATTTAATCAAACGTTTGATTAACATACGATCACGTACTGATATTACTGATCTAATCGCTTTTTCATCAAACGTTTGATGAACCCTTTACCGCCTTTACTGTTTCCAGTGCGCTATCCACATCATCGTAGATAATATTTCCAACAACAATCACATCCGCCAATTGCCCCATTTCCTTTGCCTGGTCAACGGACTCAATTCCACCGCCATAAAAGAAGGTCGCATTGTCTAACTGTTGTTTCACTTCCTTAACCCACTCAGGGTTTCCGTACATACCGCTATATTCCAGGTAAAAAATCGGCAAGCGAAACATTTTATCAGCCATCATCGCATATGACACAACATCAGCGAGTTCAAGATTCGTATCCGCATTCGTCATTTTGGCTGCCTTGCACTGTTCATTTAAAATACAATATCCCTCAACAAGGATTTCATCCCAGTTCATCAGCTCTCCAAATTCCTTAAGTGCTTGATGATGAAGTCCGGTGACCCACTTTGTTTCCTTACTGTTTAATACTGTCGGGATAAAATATAAATCAAATCCAGGTGTCACCGCTTCAACGTCTGAAACCTCAAGTACACATGGTACGTTAAAACGACGAACGCGAACCATCAAATCCAGAACCTTATCAACCGTAATCCCATCAGTGCCGCCAACTAAGATCGCATCTGTTCCGGATTCACAAATTCTTTCAAGCGCTTCGTCTGATATTTCTTTATCTGGATCGAGTTTAAACACATGGCGCCACTCGCGAACATCGTACATTCAATAAAGCCCCCATTCTAAATATCCATTTCACCATTATAACATTTGTTCGGTTGTTTTAAAAAATAAAACTAGACACTTCCTCCGCTAAGCTAATCGGAAAATCCCACCAGCTTTTCCCCCAAAAAAGCCTTAATTGAACTTCTGTAAATTACTAAACAAAAAACCGAAGGGGGATCCCTTCGGTCACAATTTTCTAGTAAGTTTAAAGCCTACTCTTCACTTTTTTCTGGCTCAGGTTCTTTAACACGATCTAACGCCATTTCATAGGCATCATTACCATAGTTTAGACAACGTTTCACACGGGAAATCGTTGCCGTACTTGCGCCTGTTTCTGTTTCAATTTTATGATAGGTATTTCCTTCACGCAGCATGCGTGCAACTTCTAATCGCTGCGCCAATGATTGAATTTCGTTTACTGTACATAAGTCATCGAAGAAGCGATAGCATTCTTCTAAATCCTCTAAAGCCAAAATTGCTTTAAACAACTGGTCCAGTTCTTTTCCTCTTAATTTATCAATCTGCATCATAGAATACTCCTTTAATCATTCAGGTTAATTTGCTTCGACTTTGACAACACTCGCGAGTCCCGGGTTGGAAGGAACAACATTAATCCACGTTTTTCCAGGCGCAAAGCCAATAACAGCACCGTTTAAGGACGGAACTATTCTGCCATCTTGACTAATCCATTCTACTTCCCTTAGTAAGCCTTTTTGCAATAGGTATGCTCTACCGCCAGAAGTTAAATCAATATTACGTCGTCCAGCACTATCGATCGTTTGGTGTGCTGTTTCAACAATAAAAATATTGTCTAACAAAACTGGCTCTTCCGTTTCATAATCGACGGTTTGAATACCATTCGAAAACCGTTTATACTTACCCAATTTATTGTCATACTCATAAGCTGCTGTAAAGGTTTGATTATTCAAGTAAGTGACCGTAACTTTTTTTGCAGCAGGGCCATCCAGCTTTGCCACTTCATCCTTTGTCAGAAACTTCAATGGCTCGGGTGCTTTCTTCATTGTAAAATTATTTTTCTCAGCACCTTCAACAATTTTTTCGTAAGTTATATAGGAATTATGCGGAGCAACACGGTCTGATGATCGTTTAAATAGACTGCCATCATACTGCATCCCATTTAAATGATCAATATAACCGTCATCCAGCATTTCCTTTGCATCCGGGCTATAACCATGAGCAATAAAAAGGCTGTCGTATGCTTTTGCTAATTTAATATAATATTCTCTGGCACTTCGGACAGGTCCGATTTTTTCAGGCTTTTCACTTTGAAAAATAGCCAAGAATCTTGTTACATTTCCCTCTGCTAGCAGCTCATAAACAATGTCTGCTTTTTGTAAGCCAGACTGCGGCCTCGCTTCAGGATGATTATTAACCATTACTGCAACAGCTCTTGTCTCGCTAACTTCCTTCGTTGCCATTCCGGTGAGAGGATATTGGTGAGCCATTTCTACTGGGTCTTTCTGAACATTCTCAATCTCTTTCTCTTTATGTTCCTTGACCGTCTCAACCTTGTTATTACATCCTGTAACCAGAAGAAATATGGCTGTAACAGCAATAAATCTCCTTAGCATTTTCAATCACCTCTACCCTCAATAGTGAAGCGTTACCTGCTAGTTTTCTTTATCACTTTTATATTTTAACGCATTATAGTCGGAAAGAGTATCATTTTATTCATTACATCGTACATTCCTTGCTGTGTCACCCTTATATAAGGCAAGTGTGTGGAGGAAAAGAACAAAAGTGAATAAATCGGATCGATAAATTTATAGCCACATTCCTTTAAATAGGCAAACAGTTCATTTTCTGCAGCAATTAACTCGTTTACAGGTTTCTCCGACATAATTCCCATTAATTGAAGTGGTATTTCTTGCGTAATTTCTCCATTATCACAGCAGACAATACCCCCGCCAATTTCCTTCATTCGATTAAAAGCAGTGAACATATCATGTTTATTTTTACCGATTAAAATAATATCCCCTGTATTGGAGAAAGAACTGACAAGGCCTGACAAACGCTGGGCAAATCCTTTTAATACTGTATTAATACGCCATTTTCCATGCCGATCAATCATCATAAAAAAGCACTCATCATGGTCAGTTGATAAAACGTCAGACGAAATATCAATACTAATGGAATAAGGTTTTGTAATAACTGCATTCTCCATCTTAATTCCAAATGGCATTGAAAACTGCATATCATCCCATGACAATTCCCAATCAATGTTTAACGGTTCCATTCCTAACTCGTCCCATTTAAACGGCTGCGCTACTTCAATATCAACCCCGTCCCGTTTCACCCATTTCCCTTTTGCAAGCACCGATACGGGAGTTGGATTTTCCTTACTCTTCAAAAAATTAATGTTGGCAATTCGGCCTGTTGTAATGCTTCCATGCAAATGCTCAATATTATAATAGCGCGCCACGTTAATCGTAGCCATATTGTATGCTTCTCCAGCAGGAACACCATGCTGTAAAGCTATGCGGATCATTTCATCGATTAAACCCTTCTCATAGGCGCTTGCTGAAGCCCCGTCTGTTGTAAAAATAAACCGGTCATAGAAATCGATCCCCAATTCATGAATTTCAGTCAAAAGTTTTGGTAAGTCAGGGCGAATCGAAGAATGCCGCAGTGAAACCATATATCCTTGCATCAGTCTGCGATATACATCCTCACCGGTCATCGATTCATGATCACAATCCGCACCTAGCAACATCATTTTAGCCAATGTTTTTTCAGATGCCCCCGGAAAATGCCCTTCAATTTTCTTTCGCATTCTCTTTGTTTCCTGAATCCAATGCAGGAGCATATCGTCACCGTCCAGCAGCTTTGGCCAACCGGTCAGCTCTCCACCTTGCAATACACAATCATGCTCAAGCCATCCTTTAATATTGGCATGAGAGAATACACGATTTTCATCCAATATTTCTGTTTGTGCATCAAATCGGCACCACCAATACATCGATGCCGGAATCTCCTTCATTTCTTTTAAAAAGGAAAAAGAATCCTTCATTTCTAAATTCAATGCAAGCATCATATTATCATTAATCAAAGTCGTGGTGCCGAACCTGCACGCATAATTAGCCAATGTATGGGGATTATATAACAAGAATGGATGGGCATGTGGCTCAATATAGCCCGGAACCAATAAGTAGTCGCTACAATCCACGATTTCACACTGTGAAACATTTTCGGGCAGATTATCACCAACATAGACAATCCGGTCTTCAAATATCCAAATGTTGGCCGTCATCCATTTTCGAAACACTTGGTTAAGGTAAGTTGCGTTTTTTAATAATATAGTCGGTGCGCATTTTCCGTCTAATACAGAAACATGCTCACGTAATTGTTTATTTTTCCAACGATAGCGTTGTTCCATAATGCATTTCCCCTCCTGAGACATGGGAATAGTTTAATAAATGAAAACCCTTTCATTGTTTATTATACTAACATATTTCGCGTTTTAACGCATTAAAGATAGTGGAAATAATTTGTTAAATTTCGAAGAAGGATGTGACAAACAGATGACAACCAGACCAAATATCGGCACAATCAATGCGTTAATCCGGATGACCATTGGTTTTACAATCCTTGCTTGGACAACGGCTCAATTTGTGAAGAGACCTTGGCGCGACTCGAATTTACTGCTTGCCTTGCTTGCATCGATGAAAATTGCTGAGGGCATCGTCCGATATTGCCCGGTTACAGAGCTTTGTAAGATGATGGTAAACCAGAGCAATGATCAAGGTCCAAATCAGAACGGTTCAATTGACCAGGAATCCCTTTTTCCTTATAACCCAACTTAATGAAATCCAACACAAAAAGGCTGTCCTAAACCAGTATCTCACTGGATTAAGACAGCCTCACGAAAGGAGTTAATATGGATGATTTATGAATATATCTCCCACATGTCCTTTGTAATCATTACGCTAATAGGCAGTATTATTGCCTTATTTTATGTGTATATGCGAAAACCTAACGGGCGGCGCTTGCAATAGCTCTTGCACCGATATCGTTTCTGTAAAAAACACCTTCACGAGTTAGCTTTGCTAATTCTTTGTAAACATTTTCTTGGGCGAGTTTTAAATCTTTTCCTTTTGCTCCGGCTAAAAGGACTCGTCCTCCGTTTGTTACAAAGCGACCCTCATCATCCAGTTTTGTTCCTGCATGAAATAGATAAACCTCATCACTAATATCCGATAATCCATTTAATACAGAACCCTTTTGGTAATCGCCTGGATATCCTTCTGAAGCTACCACTACGCCAATGACAAAATTATCATCCCAAATTAGCTCTGGAGTTTTTCCGTCAAGTAGCTCAAGCAGGACTTCAACTAAATCCGATTGTAAACGCGGTAAGATTACCTGAGTTTCCGGATCACCAAATCGTGCATTAAACTCAATTACTTTAGGACCTTTGCTTGTTAAAATTAACCCGGCATATAGAATTCCACAAAAACTTCTTCCTTCTTGGATCATCGCTTTTGCAGTCGGATGCAAGATCGTTTCAATCGCCGTTTGTACCGCATCAGCACCGATTTGCGGAACCGGTGAGTAAGCTCCCATCCCACCAGTATTTGGACCTTGGTCTCCATCGAAAGCACGTTTATGGTCTTGCGCGATTTCAAGCGGGATCACAATATCCCCGTTAACAAACGCCATAAGTGAAAACTCTTCGCCGTCTAAAAACTCTTCCACTACAACTGTTGCAGATGCGTCTCCAAATTTCTCATCGAGGAGCATGTCCTTTAAGGCAGCCAACGCTTCCTCCATTGTCATCGCAACGACAACACCCTTGCCAGCAGCCAATCCGTCCGCTTTTATAACGATTGGTGCACCTAGCTTTTCAACATAAAGCTTTGCTTCCTCATAATCGCTAAACACAGCGTATTCAGCGGTTGGAATGCTATACTTGTGCATCAAATCTTTCGCAAATGATTTACTTCCTTCAATTAGTGCTGCCGCTTGCTTTGGTCCAAACACCTTCAGCCCAGCTTCTTGAAATTTATCAACAATCCCCTCTAAAAGAGGAATTTCAGGCCCAATAAAGGTTAAGCCAATTTGCTGTTCCTGCGCGAACTTCACAAGCTCAGCTTGATTGCTTTCATCAATGGAAACAAGTTCTGCTACATCAGTCATGCCAGCATTGCCTGGTGCAACAAACACCTTGTCCACTTTTGAACTTTCTTTCATTTTTCTGCAAATAGCATGCTCTCTGCCGCCACGGCCAATGACTAAAACGTTCATGGTCTCTGCCCCCTCTTAATGTTTAAAGTGTCGGACGCCAGTAAACACCATGGCGATTCCATACTCATCTGCTTTCTTAATCGAATCCTGGTCACGGACTGAACCGCCCGGCTGAATAATCGCCGTAATTCCTGCTTGGGCTGCTGCTTCTACCGTATCATCCATTGGGAAGAATGCATCTGAAGCGAGTCCTGCACCCTTTGCTGCCTGACCTGCCTGCTCAAGCGCAATCTTCGCTGCCCCAACACGATTCATTTGCCCGGCGCCAACTCCTAGAGTTTGGTCTTTATTGGCTACAACAATGGCATTGGACTTAACATGTTTAACAACTTTCCAGCCTAGCTTTAAAGCAGCCCATTCTTCTTCGGTTGGCTGTCTTTTAGTTGGAATCGAAATTGTTGCATCTTCAAGTGTATAGCGGTCTTGATCTTGAACAAGAAGTCCGCCTTCAATCGAAGTAAGCGTTCGTTCCGGCTTTTGTTTTTCACCAAAAGGAATCGTTAATAAACGCAGGTTCTTCTTCCCTGTTAAAATTTGAATAGCTTCCTCAGAAAACGAAGGCGCAATAATAATTTCTAAGAAGATTTCATAAAGCTTTTCAGCGGTTACTTTATCGACTTCACGATTCAGCGCAATAATTCCTCCGAAAATAGACACAGGATCCGATTCAAACGCCTTAGTAAACGCATCGAAAACATTTTCCCCTGTTCCGACACCACATGGGTTCATATGCTTAACTGCAACAGCTGCAGGCTCTGTAAATTCTTTTACAATTTGCAATGCGGCATTGGCATCGTTAATGTTGTTATAAGATAATTCTTTTCCGTGCAACTGAACTGCATTGGCAATGGAAAAGCTGGAACCAAGCGGTTTACGGTAAAAAGCTGCCTCTTGGTGAGGATTTTCCCCGTAACGAAGGGATTGCTTTAGCTCATAGGTTACCGTTAATTTTTCCGGGTTTTCCTCTCCAGCTAAGTCAGTCATATATTCAGCAATCATCGCATCATAAGCTGCCGTATGTCTAAATACTTTAGCTGCCAGCTTTCGGCGTGTAGCCGGTTGAACTTGCCCAGCCATATTCAGCTCTGTTAACACTCTTGGATAGTCTTCAGGATCGACCACAACTGTTACATACTGATGGTTTTTCGCTGATGCACGAAGCATTGTCGGTCCACCGATATCAATATTTTCAATGGCATCATCCACGGTTACGTCCGGTTTGGCAATCGTTTGCTGGAATGGGTATAAATTGACAATTACCAGCTCAATTGGAATAATTCCGTGCTCTTCCATTTGTTTTTGGTGATCAGCTTGATCAAATTTTGCTAATAATCCGCCATGAATCAATGGATTTAACGTTTTAACACGACCTTCTAAAATCTCAGGAAAACCTGTAACATCACTAACACCGATTACCGGAATACCAGCTTCTTGAAGTGCTTTCTTTGTCCCACCAGTAGAAATCAGCTCATAGCCTAAATCACTTAAGCCTTTAGCAAATTCGGTAATTCCTTGCTTATCAGAAACACTTATAAGTGCTCTTTTCTTTGTCATTTTGAATTCCTCCTTGAACTGGACAGTACCATTTGAATCACAGCTGGATAAAGCTGATGCTCAACTTGGTGGATTTTATTTTGCAACGTTTCGATTGTTTCATCTTCTGCAATCTCAACCGTCTCTTGAGCAATAATTGGACCTGTGTCCATTCCTTCATCAACAAAATGTACTGTAACTCCACTAACCTTCACCTTTGCAGCCAAAGCCTGGCCCATGGCATCCTTGCCCGGAAAGGCCGGCAACAGCGAAGGATGAATATTTATAATTCGACCATCAAACGCAGAAAGTAAAGTTGGTCCGATTAATCTCATATACCCCGCCAGAATAATCCAATCAACCTCAAACTCTGTTAATCTAGCTAAAATTTCTTGTTCATACCCCTGTTTATTAGGATATTCTTTTCCGCGAAAAGCGAAAAAATTAACTCCTTCAGCCTTTGCTCGTTCAACTGCAAAGGCATCCGGTTGATCACAAACAAGCAGCTTAACATTCGCGTCAAGTACTCCTGCTTTTACCGCATCCAAAATCGCTTGAAAATTGCTTCCGTTTCCTGAAGCAAAGACGGCGATGTTTCTCATCCATATCCCCCTAAATGATCGAAATACCCTCGGTTTCGGTCACAGCCCCAATGATGGAAGCAGTCTCTCCGCACTCTTCAAAATGACGAACAAGGGCTGCCGCCTCATCTTTATCGACAATGACTACCATACCGATACCCATATTAAAAATATTAAACATTTCTTCATGCTTTATTTCACCAAGCTTTTCAAGCAAAGAGAACACAGCTGGAATCTTCCAGCTTCCGGCTTTAATCTCAGCACCTAAACCACTTGGAAAACTTCTTGGGATATTTTCGTGGAAGCCGCCACCAGTTATATGAGCCATTCCCTTGATTGGGAACTTCTTTAAAGCAGACAATATTGATTTTACATAAATTCTTGTCGGCTTTAACAATTCTTCTCCTAATGTGCAACCTAGCTCTTCAACATACTCATCTAATGAACGTTGTGCCTTTTCCAGAAATACTTTTCTTACTAGCGAGAAGCCATTGCTATGAATTCCGTTTGAAGCTAAACCGATCAAAACATCTCCTGCTTTAATCGATTCACCGGTTATCAAGCTTGATTTCTCGCAAGCTCCAACTGCGAATCCTGCGATATCATATTCTTCAACATCATACATACCAGGCATTTCAGCCGTTTCCCCGCCAATTAAAGCACAGCCGGCTTGTTCACAGCCATCTGCAACCCCTTTAACAATCATTTCAATCTTGGCAGGTTCAGCTTGACCGCAGCCGATATAGTCAAGGAAATAAAGCGGTTCCGCACCTTGTACAACAATGTCATTGACACACATGGCTACCGCGTCGATTCCAATTGTGTCATGACGGTCTGCCATAAATGCCAGCATTAGCTTTGTTCCGACCCCATCTGTTCCGGATACCAATACTGGTTCCTTAAGATTTAATGCTGACAGATCAAACATTGCTCCAAAGCCGCCAAGACCACCCATAACCCCAAGTCTTGCCGTCTTGGCAACGTGCCGTTTCATTCTCTCAACCGCTTCATAGCCTGCTTCGATATTAACACCGGCTTCTTTATAAGCATTCGCCATTTCTAAATCTCCTTTTTTCAATATTAAGAGAGAGCCAATGCGCCCTCTGCTTTCAAAGGGTTTCCAGTTTCAAAGTGAAAAGCGACATTGTAGATGTCGCTTATTTTTGATAGTAATATTGCAGTGTGTTTGGATAAAGCTCTGTCGGATACTCTCCGGTAAAGCAAGCTAAACATTGACCACGATTTTTATCTTTATCGGTACGCCCGATTGCATCAAGCATTCCCTCAACACTTATGAATGTCAATGAATCCGCCCCAATTAACTTGCGAATTTCCTCAACGGAGTTTGAGGAGGCGATCAGTTCTTCTTTCGTCGAAGTATCAATTCCGTAAAAGCAAGGATTCTTAATCGGTGGCGAACTAATCACCACGTGCACCTCAGTTGCACCTGCATCCTTTAGCATCGTCACGATTCTTCGGCTCGTCGTCCCACGAACAATTGAATCGTCTACCATTATCACTCGTTTCCCTTCAACAACACCACGAACAGGAGAAAGCTTCATTTTCACACCCTGTTCCCGTAACGATTGGGAAGGCTGAATAAAGGTCCGACCAACATAGCGGTTCTTAACGAGGCCCATTTCATAAGGAATTCCGGACGCTTCCGCATAACCGATTGCGGCTGAAATACTTGAATCCGGAACACCGGTTACAACATCTGCCTCAATACGAGCTTCAGCAGCAAGTCTTTTCCCCATATTTTTGCGGGCCGTATGAACATTGATCCCGTGAATATCACTATCCGGTCTTGAAAAATAAATATATTCCATCGCGCAAATCGCGTTTTTCTTGTTTTCCGCAAAAAATTCTGTCTTCATACCCTGATCATTGATCGTCAGTAATTCACCAGGTAAAATATCACGAACATACTCCGCTCCGACTACATCAAACGCACACGTTTCAGACGCAACAATATAAGCATCACCAAGGCGTGCCAAGGAAAGCGGTCTTAGACCGTGCGGATCTAATGCCACCATCATTTCAGATTCCGTTAAGATAACATAGGCAAATGCACCTTCAATTTGCTTCAAAGCGCTTTTCACTTGATCCTTTAAGTGACGCTCACCGCTCCGGCGAATTAAATGGGCCAATACCTCCGTATCAGAACTCGTTTGAAAGATACTTCCCTGTTGCTCAAGAATAGACTTAATTAAGCTCGCATTAACCAAATTCCCATTATGTGCAAGCGCAATGCTGCCCGTTTGCGAGTGGAAAAGGAGAGGCTGGACATTTTCATATCCGCTGCCTCCGGCCGTAGCATAACGAACATGCCCAATCGCCGCTTTCCCTTTAAGCTGTGAAATCACATCAGAATTGAACACTTCGGTAACCAGACCTTCACCCTTAACGATCTCCAACTTTGTGCCGTCCGTTGTTACAATTCCGGTCCCTTCCTGTCCTCGGTGCTGAAGTGCATGAAGGCCATAATAAGTAATGCTGGCAGCGTCACTATGTCCCCAAACGCCGAATACACCGCACTCTTCATTTAAGCCTCTTAACTCAGCAAGCATGGAATAGCTCCTTTCCAAGCTTTCTCTAAATTCTCAACTTGTTCATTTATTAGATTAACTCCATCAACAGCAATAGATAATACCGGTGCAGCTGTCACTTCACCAATTAGAGCCGCTCCAACCAGCTTTTCAAACGCCTGTTGATTTTCTTTTTTAACAGTCAATAAGAAACGTGATTGCGATTCACTAAACAGTGCAGAAACAGGGTTTCCAGACACTTTAATATCCGCTCCAAGTCCCTTTGAACCAATCGCGCTTTCAGCAACCGCCACCGCAAGACCGCCTTCTGCTAAATCATGGGCAGATTCAACTAATCCAGCGCGAATCGCTGCTAACACTTTTTGTTGATAGTCTTTTTCAACCGCTAAATCAATTTCCGGAGATTTTCCGTAAATTTTTCCGTTCAGCATTTTTTGAAGCTCACTGCCGCCAAATTCATCCTTTGTTTCACCTAAAAGATAAACAAGGTCGCCTGCTTCTTTAAAGCTTTGAGTCGTAATATGTTTTAAATCAGTGATCAAACCAACCATCCCAATTACAGGTGTTGGATAAATCGCCGTTCCATTTGTTTCGTTATACATTGACACATTTCCACCGATTACCGGAGTATTTAATTCACGGCATGCTTCGGAAATACCATCAGCAGATTTCTCAATTTGCCAGAAGATTTCCGGTTTCTCCGGATTTCCGAAATTCAAGTTATCGGTAACCGCAAGCGGTTCTGCTCCAGAACAAACAATGTTTCTTGCAGCTTCAGCCACGGCAATTTTCCCGCCTGTTTCCGGATCCAAATAGAGATAGCGCGAATTACAATCCGTTGTCATCGCCAACGCCTTTTCTGTCCCTCTGATTCGAAGAACAGCTGCATCAGAACCTGGTGCTACAACTGTATTGGTACGAACCATATAATCATATTGGTCGTAAACCCACTCTTTAGAAGCAATCGTAGGCTGTTGCAACAGGCGAAGCAATGTTTCGCCACAGTTGTCGATTTCAGGAACTTCGTTTTCCATCGCCTGGAAGTCACGGAAGGATTGCGGTTCTGCAGAAGGCATATTGTAAACAGGTGCATCCTCAGCCAACGCATCAACCGGAACATTCGCGACAACTTCACCTTTATGAATCAAGCGGTACATTTTATCATCCGTTACAACCCCGATAGCAACCGCTTCAAGATCGTATTTAGAGAAAATATCAACAATCTCTTGTTCTCTGCCCTTTTGGACAACAATTAACATCCGCTCTTGTGATTCAGACAGCATCATTTCATATGGAGTCATTCCAGTTTCACGCTGTGGAACAAAATCAAGATTCAATTCCATTCCTGATCCGGCTTTACTTGCCATCTCAGAACTTGAGCTTGTTAATCCGGCTGCTCCCATATCCTGAATCCCAACAAGGGCATCACAATGAATCAATTCTAAACATGCTTCCAATAACAGCTTCTCCATGAACGGATCGCCGACTTGAACTGCTGGACGGTCCTCATCTGAAGCGTCATGTAACTCCTCCGAAGCGAATGTCGCACCATGAATTCCGTCACGACCTGTTTTCGCTCCAACATACATTACGGTATTCCCAACACCATGGGCCTGACCTTTTTTAATATCTTTATGGTCAATTAAACCAACACACATTGCATTTACAAGTGGATTTCCATCATAGGAAGGATCAAATTGAACCTCACCGCCAACGGTTGGAATTCCAATACAGTTTCCGTAACCGGCAATCCCGGCTACCACTTCTTTAAACAAATAACGAACGCGTGCAGAATCAGCAAGCTCACCGAAGCGTAAAGAGTTTAGCATCGCAATCGGTCTAGCCCCCATAGAAAAGATATCACGGATAATACCGCCAACACCTGTCGCTGCCCCTTGATATGGTTCAATTGCCGACGGATGATTGTGACTCTCAATTTTAAATACAACCGCTTGATTATCACCGATATCAACGACTCCAGCACCTTCTCCAGGCCCTTGAAGTACTCTTTCCCCTGTGATTGGGAATCTCTTCAAGATAGGCTTTGAGGTTTTATAGCTGCAATGCTCAGACCACATAACCGAAAATAGTCCGGTTTCGGTATAGTTAGGCGTGCGGCCGAGGATTTTTTCAACCATTGCAAATTCCGCATCAGACATACCCATTTCCGCATAAATTCTTTCTGACTTAATTTGCTCTGGAGTTGGTTCAAGCTTTAACGACATATGATTCCCTCCATTGTTTTACGATCGATTTGAAAAGTTTAAGACCATCAGCACCACCGAGAAGCTCATCGACCGCTCTTTCCGGATGTGGCATCATTCCTAATACATTTCCGCGCTCATTGATGATACCTGCAATATTTTCAAGACTTCCGTTTGGATTATCCACGTAAGTAAACACGATTTGCTTGTTTTCTTTCATTGTTTGAAGTGTTGCTTCATCAACATAATAATTTCCTTCACCATGAGCAACCGGAATGGAAACTACTTCACCAGCTTCATATTCATTGGTAAACAATGTCTCATTGTTTTCAACCTTTAACTGAACTGGGCGACAAATGAACTTCAAACTTTCATTTCGGCGCAGTGCACCAGGAAGCAAGCCTGCTTCAACCAAAATTTGAAATCCGTTACAAACACCTAAAACCGGCTTGCCAGCTTCAGCAGCCTTTTTAATTTCTGCCATGATATTGCTAAAACGGGCAATCGCCCCGCATCTTAAATAGTCTCCATATGAAAAGCCGCCAGGAAGCAAGATCGCGTCAAAGCGATCCAAATCCTTCTCCGCATGCCAAACATACTCCACATCGGAACCTAGTTCATCTTTAATAGCAGCAAACATGTCAACGTCACAATTCGAACCAGGAAAAACGATTACCGCAAACTTCATTGGGTGACACTCTCCTCTATTTCATAGCGGAAATCCTCAATTACCGGATTGGCTAACAGCTTTTCACAAGCTTCCTTGACAACCTCTTCAACATCACGGCCTGTTGGGTCAACATATAACTCCATGAACTTACCGATACGAACATCTTTAATTTCGTTATAGCCCAATGAATGAAGGGCATGATTGACTGCTTTCCCCTGTGGATCCAATACACTTTCTCTTAACGTTACATAAACTTTTACCTTAACCATGCTGAAGGCCTCCTAGTCTAGCCAAAATATTTTCATATGCATCTGTAAGATTCCCTAAATCGCGGCGGAATACATCCTTATCGAGCTTTTCATTTGTTTTCGCATCCCATAATCTGCACGTATCTGGTGAGATTTCATCAGCTAAAACGATCTTTCCTGAAGCGTCTTTCCCAAATTCAAGCTTAAAATCAATCAAGCGAATTCCTAACTCTGCAAAAAAGCTTGATAAAACTGCATTAATTTGCAATGCCTTTTCCTTTAACGTTTCAAGCTCTTCAACCGTTGCGATATTGAGTTCAAGAATGTGATCAACCGTTACAAGCGGATCTCCTAAATTATCATCCTTGTAATAAAACTCGACTAACGGCTTTGATAAAGCTTGACCTTCCTCCATTCCCAATCGTTTCGAAAGGCTTCCGGCTGCGACATTACGTGTTACAACCTCAAGCGGCACAATACTAACCTTCTTAACAAGCTGTTCTGTCTCAGACACTTGTTTAATGAAATGAGTCTCAATTCCCTGTTCATGAAGCTTTAAAAATAGCAAACTAGTAATGGCATTGTTTAAACGGCCTTTACCGCTAATGTTTGCCTTCTTTTCTCCGTTGAAAGCTGTCGCAGAATCCTTGTATTCAACAAGAACTACATTCTCATCTTCCGTAGCATAAATTTTCTTTGCCTTTCCTTCATAAAGAAGCTCTTTCATCTAATTCGGGCAAGTCTCCAACGAGAATCAAGGTGGAAAGTAGTGCCCTTCTCTCCTTTCGAATAACCAGTTTTTGGTTTCAATTACGAATATTAGGAATGTTCAGTACAAGATAGGGTATAAGAAGGTAAAGAATAAGCCCTTACCTTCCTATTTTCATTTATAGTCCAACTCTTTCAAAAATCGTATCTACATGTTGTAGATGGTAGCTGTAGTCAAAGCAGTCAGCAATCTCTTCAGGAGTTAGCTGGGATGTGATTTTCTCATCCGCTTCGATTAAGCTGCGGAACGGCACCTGCAACTCCCATGCCTTCATCGCATTAGGCTGAACAGTATCATATGCCTCTTCACGAGCAAATCCTTTATCAATCAACGCAAGAAGGACACGCTGTGAATAAATAAGTCCAAGAGTGCGCTCCATATTACGCTTCATGTTTTCCGGATAAACCGTCAAGTTTTTAATAATATTTGCAAAACGATTTAACATGTAATTTAAAGCAATCGTCGCATCCGGAATAATCACCCGTTCTGCTGAAGAATGAGAGATATCGCGCTCATGCCAAAGTGGTACATTCTCATACGCCGTTAACATATAACCGCGAATCACACGAGCCATACCAGTCATGTTCTCAGAACCAATTGGATTACGCTTATGCGGCATTGCCGAAGAACCCTTTTGACCTTTTGCGAAAAATTCCTCTACTTCGCGAGTCTCACTCTTTTGCAGGCCTCTCACTTCAACCGCAAATTTTTCAATTGAAGTCGCAATCAACGCTAACGTTCCCATATAGTGTGCATGACGGTCACGTTGCAGCGTTTGCGTAGAGTTTGGAGCTGCCTGTAGTCCTAATTTTTCACAAACATACTTTTCTACGAATGGGTCGATATTGGCATATGTACCGACCGCACCGGAAATCTTACCAAACTCAATACCTGCCGCAGCAGCCTTGAATCTTTCCAAGTTACGTTTCATTTCTTCATACCACAAAGCAAGCTTTAAACCAAAAGTAGTTGGCTCAGCGTGAACCCCGTGAGTACGACCCATCATAACTGTATACTTGTGCTCAATTGCTTTATTTTTCAAAATCTCAATAAAGTTCTCAATGTCCTTTAACAAAATCTGATTCGCCTGTCTAATTAAATAAGAAAGAGCTGTATCAACAACATCCGTTGACGTTAACCCATAATGAACCCATTTCCGTTCTTCACCTAACGTTTCAGAAACAGCACGAGTAAAGGCCACTACATCATGTCTTGTATCCTTTTCAATCTCATAAATTCTGTTAATATCAAAAGATGCATTTTCACGAAGCTTTTTCACATCTTCCTTTGGAATTTCACCAAGCTCAGCCCATGCCTCACATGCTAAAATTTCCACTTCTAACCACGCTTGAAACCGGTTCTCTTCAGTCCAAATTGCTCCCATTTCTGGGCGAGTATAACGATCAATCATGTTTTATCCTCCGATCAATATAACACTGTCCCATATTTGACTATCATCTGCTTCTAAAATGGCCTCTTCAACTGTGTCTCGTAAAAGAGTAACATGACCCATTTTCCGGCCCGTTTTCGCCTCTTTTTTTCCATACAAATGAATTTTCCAATTAGACAATGTTTGTATATTTTCTAATAAACTTGCTTGGTGTTCCCCTAAAATATTCACCATCACTGCAGGTCTTAACAAACTCGTACTTCCAAGCGGCCAATTGCAAATCGCCCGAATATGCTGTTCAAACTGCGACGTCTCACAGGCATCAATCGAATAATGCCCTGAGTTATGCGGTCTCGGCGCCAACTCATTAATGAAAATGGAATCGTCCTCCATCACAAACATTTCGACAGCGAGAGTCCCAACCATTCCCAACGATTCGACAAGCTGAAGCGCTGCTTTTAAAGCATTGTCTCGTGCCGCCTCACTTATTCGCGCAGGAACAATGGTCTGATGCAAAATATTGTTGATATGAATATTCTCGCCTACCGGAAAAACAGCCGTTTCTCCTTTGGCACTTCTAGCGACAATAACCGAAACCTCTTTCGTAAATGGCATCCATTTCTCAAGAACGCACGAACCAAACTCTAACAGCGAATCCGTCTCCGCAATATCAGCTTCACTCTTAATTACCAGTTGGCCTTTCCCGTCATAACCGCCTCTTGACGTTTTCAACACGGAAGGAAACCCAAGCACCTTTATGTTATCATAAATTTCCTGCTTCGTCTGAATGACAGCAAAGGGCGCCACATCAATCCCAGCTGCTTGAATCGCTGTCTTCTCCTTAATCCGATCCTTTGTAATCTCAAGCACCTCTGTCCCTTGTGGGATATAGGCCCGATTACTGATCGATTTAAGCGCATCAGCATCTATATTCTCAAACTCAAATGTGATCACATCACTAATATCAGCAAGCCGACCAATCGCTTCCAAGTCATCATAGGCACCCACAACTTTATAATCCGCCACTTGACCACAAGGTGAGTCTTCCACGGGGTCTAACACCGCAATCCGAAATCCTTGAGCCTTCGCCGCAAGAGCCATCATTCTCCCTAACTGACCGCCGCCGATAATTCCAATCGTTTGCCCTGGTAAAATCACCATCTTAGACAAGCTCCTCACTGCTTTCAATCGCCGCTATCTTCGCTTCCTGCCTTAACGTCTCAATCCGGTCAGCAAGCGCTGAATCATGAATCGCTAATATTTGTGCAGCCATCAACCCAGCATTCGTTGCTCCACTCGTTCCGATTGCCACCGTAGCCACTGGAATTCCCCCAGGCATCTGCACAATCGACAACAGCGAATCAAGCCCGTTCAAGGCCCGAGATTGAACCGGAACCCCTATCACCGGCAGCGTCGTCTTTGCCGCCACCATTCCTGGCAAATGAGCCGCACCCCCGGCACCAGCGATAATCACTTGTATTCCTCTTTCTCTTGCAGTTTCCGCATATTCAAACATTAAATCAGGAGTCCGGTGAGCCGACACAACCTTTTTCTCATACGGTACTCCCAGGCGCTCCAAACTCTGACAAGCATGCTTCATCGTATCCCAGTCAGACTTACTCCCCATAATTACGCCAACCTTCGCTTCCACCAAATCCCTCCTCAAACCTTCAAACCTATCCTTTTTAAAAAATAAGACAAATTTCGCAAACAGCCCGCAAAGCTATGCCTCATTCAAACTGCACATCCACCAATCCATCCCTACGAAGCAAGGAAATTCAGTGCCATAAGACAATAAAAAGCCCTGAACAGAAACGTTTCCCTTGATAAAAATAAGAGAAAGCAGTCTGTCAGGGCTTAAGATGCAAAAAAATACCAACCCAAAAAGAAGTGAATCGACATTACACTCCTTTTAACGATACCACTTTCCCTCATAGTCCAATTATTCACGGTAATTGGGTAGAAACTCATGGGCCATATTCCCATTATTATACGAGGGGAGATGTCTAACATATAATGTTACATTTATCATACCAACAATAATGTTTTCCTGTCAATAAATATATCGAACATTTACTGTTGGCAAGTTGTTAATGTTCGTGTTTTACTCTATTATGATCGCCTCAAAGACTATATAGCGCCCTGCTGGCTCATAAGTAACGGAATTACCTTCTTTTATTTCTTTAAAAATTGGTTTTTCAATTCTCTTTATTGGAACATATCCTTCATTTTTTATCCTATTTAAGCATTCATCGATCGACTCATTTTCAAGTACCTCAAATTGCTTCTTCTTGCTCATTGGAATAATTCCCTTTCTGAAATAGAATACATGTGTATCCCTTTCACCTTTTAATCATAACCCTATTGTTTGTTTATAACAAAAATACATCGTCATGACAAGTTATGGATTAATTCGGAAACAAATATTTTATCAGAATAATGATTTTTTATTTGCACTAAAAGCTATATAATAGTGTTATATTTTAAAAATTGGACAAGAAGGATTTGAAAAATGATTGGATTAATGTTTATTTTAATTTCGGTTTTATTTTTGCCTTTTTCGGTAAAAAAGGTGGAAGACAATTTGGAGGTTTTCTTATTTATAATGGGGGTTGCTGCAGCATCGTTTAGCGGCATGATGAATAGTCATTTAATTGAAAAAGCACTTATTGATCCTATAAATATTACAATTGCTGTTTTGCTTGCTGGGCTAGTAACTAAATGGGCACAACATCCATTAGAAAAATCCATCTTATCATTAAGCAACTTGTTATCCCCGCGAGTTTTTCTAGCATTAACAGTCATAATATTAGGACTAATTTCAAGTATTATTACGGCAATTATCGCAGCGATCGTACTCGTAATCATAATCAATGTCCTACCGCTAGATCGGCAATCTGAAATTAGGTATACCATTTTAGCATGTTTCTCGATTGGCCTTGGTGCTGCATTAACACCAATTGGCGAACCCTTATCTACGATAACAGTTAGTAAATTAAATGAAGACTTCTTCTACTTATTTCAGTTAATAGGATGGGAAGTCGTTCCTGCGGTTATCCTTTTTGGCTTCTTAACAATCATTTTTGTTAAGCCTCATAAAAGTTCACATGGTCTAGAGTCAGCCCAAAAAACTGAAAGCTACCAAGAAATTCTGATTCGCTCAGCAAAAATTTATTTGTTCGTTATGGGATTAACCTTCCTTGGACATGGTTTTGAGCCTTTAATCAACGAATATATCCTAGAACTACATCCAATGATCTTATACTGGATTAATATGATTTCAGCCATTTTGGATAATGCCACTCTCGCGGCCGCCGAGATTAGTCCCGCAATGAATTCTGAGACCATTCAAGCCATCTTACTCGGCCTCCTCATTAGCGGTGGTATGCTGGTTCCTGGGAATATTCCCAACATCATTGCCGCAAGTAAGCTAAACATTACAAGTAAAGAATGGGCTCAATTTGGTGTTCCAATTGGTTTAATTACCATGTTAATTTATTTTGTTGTTTTGTTTATTTTTTAAAAGTGAAATTATTTGTAAATACAACAACCCGGGATCGTTTGTTTTCCCGGGTTGTTTTGTCTGTTATTGACCAGTGGGTGTTTGGGGCTAAAAAAATATTATATATCAGAGGTAATTATTAAAAATAGAGCTGTTTTTTTAATTAAAATCTCCACCCATATTTATATAGAGGATTAGACTGGGTTCTTACAACAATATTTTTTTACAAAGCTAAGCTTTATAAAACAACAAAAAAACAGCCTCATCAGCTGTTTTTTGTTTGCCCGGCAACGTCCTACTCTCACAGGGGGAGAGCCCCCAACTACCATCGGCGCTGAGAAGCTTAACTTCCGTGTTCGGTATGGGAACGGGT
>NZ_JBKFGH010000030.1:0-99572 GCF_051233475.1 Neobacillus terrisolis
ATCATAAAAAACCAATCGCTGTATAGATAAAAAAGTTTTTTTAAAAACAAAGGAATCGTGAGAAAACATGAGTATATGTCCAAACTTAGGGGGTTGACCCGTTAACTCTCAGGATTTGGTTCTAACACGCCTGCTTTATCTTCTAAAACCACTTCATCTACGTCCACAACGAGATCGCTCGGCTTCTCAAAAGACAATGGGCCTAGCTTCTCCATCCGGATTTCGCGGATGACCAGTTCAGCGACTTTATCGTAGTCAACCTCACCGCCACTAACTAAGCAGCCGCGGGCCTTTCCAACCGTATCAAACAACTCAACCGTTTCCTCAGGTACTACTTCAAGCTTAAAGCGGTCCCTAAGGCGGTCTGGATAGGCCTTTTCCAAGTATCGCATTGCGTATGTTGCAATATCATGCATATTTAAAAGGGTATCTTTAATAGCACCGGTTACCGCTAATTTTAATCCAACCTCTTGGTCATCAAATTTTGGCCAGAGGATCCCTGGGGTATCGAGCAGCTCCAGTTCTTTGCCGACCTTAATCCATTGCTGGGCTTTGGTTACTCCCGGTGTATTTCCGGTCTTAGCAATATTTTTTTTAGCTAAACGATTAATTAACGTCGATTTGCCTGCGTTCGGTATCCCGACAATCATCGCGCGGATTGCTCGGGGCTTAATCCCCTTTGCCCGCATGCGATCAAATTTTTCACTTAATATATTTTTGGCTTCCGCGACAATTTCCTTCATACCAATACCAGCCTGAGAATTAATGGCCAGTGCAGAAATGCCTTGGTCTTTGAAATATTGAATCCACTGTTTTGTAATTTCCTTATCAGCCATGTCGGCTTTATTAAGCAATACTAATCTCGGTTTATGCTGAATGATTTCGTCTATCATCGGATTTCTAGACGAGTATGGAATCCGTGCATCAACTAGTTCAAAAATAATATCAACTAGCTTCAGTTTTTCTGTAACTTCTCGGCGTGCTTTCGCCATATGTCCGGGGAACCATTGAATTGTCATAAACGTCACCCCTCTTTTTAAAAATAATCCAATCAAGCTTATTTTACAATTTGAATATCCTTAACTGGCCAGTAAAGGATTTTTGTATTTCCGAGTACCTTTTCCATTGGAATGGTGCCGATGTGTCTGGAGTCCTTGCTGTAGCGGCGATTATCTCCCATTACAAACAGCTGCCCTTCCGGAACCTTTTTCTTGCCGATTTTTTCCTCTAAAGTGAAAGGTTCTGTTAACGGTCCATCAATGACTGCTTTTTTATATTCTTCCAAATATGGCTCTTCATATGCTTTTCCATTAACATAAAGGATATCGTCTTTGTATTCAATCTCATCGCCAGGCAATCCAATTACCCGCTTTATGTAATCCTTCCCTTCCGGTGCATGGAAAACAATTATATCAAACCGTTCAGGCTCTCCAATTTTATAACTGAATTTATTGACAATCATTCGATCCTGATTATGAAGTGTCGGCATCATAGATAAGCCGTCCACCACAATTGGAGCAAATAAAAATGTACGGATTATAGCTGCTAACACAACTGCGATTACTAGTGCTTTTGTCCATTCCCAAAGTTCATTTTTCTTTTTTGTCATTCTATTTCCCCACCATTCTTAACCTAAGAGTGTCGATATAGATTTATTTTACATAAGTTAGCAATATTTAACACGATAGGGGATTAATTTTTTAAGATTATTTAATCCTTTTGTCTTATGTTTGCAATATTTCTGCTACAAAAAAGGGGCTTGTTTCCCAAGCCCCCTTTTTTTCATACCAATTATCTGATTTCTTTGATACGAGCTTTTTTACCGCGAAGATTACGTAGGTAATAAAGTTTCGCACGGCGTACTTTACCACGGCGGATTACTTCAAGCTTCGCAATTTTCGGTGTGTGTACAGGGAATGTACGCTCAACGCCTACTCCGTAAGATACCTTACGAGCAGTAAAAGTTTCGCTAACTCCTCCACCACGACGCTTAATCACAACACCTTCGAAGATCTGGATACGTTCGCGAGTACCCTCGATAACTTTAACGTGAACACGTACAGTATCACCAGGACGGAACGAAGGAAGATCAGAACGAAGTTGTTCTTTTGTGATATCATTGATTAATTGTTGCATCGTATTCAACTCCTCCCACAGATGCTCTTGCATTCCTAGTAATGATTGCAGCGGAACATCGTTATCAAGACTTATACCTTTACAGTCCAAGTCACAAAAAATATCTTATCATAAATAATCGACATCCGCAATAGTTAATCCTGTGGTTTTTCGAATTCTGCCAGCCATTTTTTCTGTTCATCGGTTAGGTCTACATCTTGCAAAAGGTCTGGCCGGCGCAAAAAGGTGCGGCGCAACGATTCTTTTTTTCTCCATTCCTCGATCAGGCGGTGATTCCCGGAAAGTAAAACGTCCGGAACCTTCATCCCGCGGAAATCGGCTGGTCTTGTGTAGTGCGGATGTTCAAGAAAACCGGTGCTGAACGAATCCTGCTGATGGGACTCTTCATTCCCTAGCACCCCGGGCAAAAGGCGAACGACACTATCAATTATCACCATTGCACCGAGTTCGCCACCGGTTAATACATAATCTCCTATTGAGATTTCATCGGTTATAACATGTTCTCGAATTCTTTCATCATAGCCCTCATAATGACCACAAATAAAGATGAGATGCTCTTCATTAGCCAATTCCTCCGCTTTCTTCTGGTCGTAGCGACGGCCCTGCGGACATAAAAGAATAACCCGTGGTTTCTTCCCGCCCTCGCCGTTAGACAACTCGGTAACCGCATCAAAAATCGGTTGTGGCTTTAATACCATTCCGGCACCGCCACCGTACGGATAGTCATCAACCGTTTGATGCTTATTATCCGCAAACTCACGGAAATTGACGACATTGTAGCTAACTGAATTGCTTTCCGCCGCCTTTTTTAGGATCGACTGTGAAAACACTCCCGAAAACATTTCCGGAAAAAGGGTAAGAACATCGATTTTCATCATGACAGAAGCCCTTCCATCGGCTTTATCAAAATAATTTTTTCTTTTACATCGACCTTTTTGACGATTTGTTCAATGTAAGGGATTAGAATGTCCCTTCCCCCACTGATCGGTTTGACAACCCAGACGTCATTAGCGCCAGGAGTCAGAATTTCAGTGATCTTGCCAATTTCTTCACCATCAACTGTAAAAACAAGGCAGCCGACGATTTCATGAAAATAAAACTCGCCTTCATCAAGGGCACCAAGCTGACTCTCAGGAACCTTTAAAATTCCATCCCTAAATTTTTCTGCCTCATTCACATTTTCATAGCCTTCAAACGTCAATAAATCAAAATTTTTGTGCTGACGATGGCCTTTAACCGTTAATTCGATTGGTTCTTTGGCACCAGGCATAAATAAATATAAATGATTTCCTGGCTTATAACGCTCTTCAGTAAAGTCCGTCTTGGATATAATCCGAACCTCACCCTTTATTCCGTGTGTATTGACAATTTTACCGACATTAAACCATTTATCCATGCGTTTATCACCTTTCTCTTATTTCGGCGACATAACCGTCTTTAATAATAATTGTTTTTCCCGAAAGAAACTCATCCCAACGATCCCCCACATTGACATCGACAAGGGCTTGGACTTCCCGTTCCTTTAATTCACTTCCTAACGGTAGGATATGTAGTTGTTCTATTTGAAAATCAGCCAACTTTATTTTTTCTTGGCGAATTTGAATTTCTTTATCAAAATGCTCGAGTAATTGTGTGGGCTGATATTTTTTAGTTTTTTCAAGTTTTTTTAATTCAAAGCGAAGCTGGTCGCATTCTTTTTGCAATTGCAGCCTTCGTTCCTGGTACTTTTCAAACAGTTCGTCCTTGCTTTTTTCTGTTAAGATTTGTTTAACAACAACAGTTTGAAGCAGTTTCATAAAGCGCCTCCTAAAACGCTAAGTTGATCTTTCCTAGGAAAAGAAATGATGAAACTTGGCGAATAAAATAGAGTTCCATATACGAAAAGAGGAGGGATGCCCCTCCTCATTCTGAGATTTCTAAAAAAATCTTCTTCTGTTGTGTTGAACCTGCTGCATAGACTACAGTTCTGATTGCCTTTGCAACGCGCCCCTGCTTTCCAATTACCTTACCCATATCGGTCTTGTTAACTGAAAGCTTATAGGTTACGCGTTGATCCTCTTCAATAACGTCGACAATGACGTCGTCCGGAAAATCAACAAGGGGCTTGACGATGGTTTCGATCAGCTGTTTCATAGAATCTCTAATTACTTACTGTTCTTAACATTATGGAATTTTTCCATAATGCCTTGGTTAGAGAAAAGGTTACGAACTGTATCAGATGGCTTTGCACCTGTTTGTAACCATTTAAGAGCTAGCTCTTCGTTGATTTCAACGATTGCAGGATCTGCAACTGGATTATAAGTTCCAACTGTTTCAATGAAACGTCCATCACGTGGTGAACGAGAATCTGCAACTACGATACGATAAAAAGGAGATTTTTTAGCTCCCATACGTTTTAAGCGAATTTTAACTGCCATTTTAAATAAGCACCTCCGAATAGTTTCACACAAGATAATATAATAGCAATGAATAAAAAGTTTGTAAAGTGTTTTTTCTTAACACCTTAGAAACTTACTGATACCACAGGGTTTTTGTTCCATTAAAAAGGGTTAAACGGTAATTTAAAGCCGCCTTTTTTCTTCCCTTTTTGCTGCATGTTGGTCATTTGTTTCATCATTTTCTTCATGTCCTCAAATTGTTTCAGAAGACGGTTAACGTCAGGAACGGTCGTTCCACTCCCTTTAGCAATCCGTTTACGGCGATTCGCATTGATGAGTTCTGGATGGATTTTTTCTTCCTTCGTCATCGACCTGATGATGGCTTCCACGTGGGAAATTTGCTTTTCATCGATGGTAACATTGTTCAGGCCTTTGATTTTGTTCGCACCAGGCATCATCTTTAACAGCTCATCGAGCGGTCCTAAATTACGAACTTGACCAAGCTGATCAAGGAAATCGTCAAGAGTGAAGGATGCTGTCCGCATTTTCTTTTCTAACTCTTTCGCCTTCTCTTCATCAACATTCGCTTGGGCCTTCTCAATTAATGTCAGCACATCGCCCATTCCTAAAATCCGTGACGCCATGCGTTCTGGATGGAATGGCTCAAGCGCATCCATTTTCTCGCCAAGACCGACAAATTTAATCGGTGTTTGGGTAACAGACCGAATGGAAAGGGCTGCACCGCCTCGGGTATCACCATCTAATTTGGTTAACACAACACCGGTAAGTCCAAGCGTCTCATTAAAGCTGCTTGCAACATTTACTGCATCTTGACCTGTCATTGCATCAACGACAAGGAAAATTTCATCAGGCTTGGACAGCTCCTTAATTTGCTTTAGCTCGTCCATTAGTGCCTCATCAACGTGCAGACGGCCTGCTGTATCGATTAACACGTAATCATGATGTTCTTCCTTTGCCTTAGCAATTCCCTGCCTGGCGATTTCAACTGGACTTACCTTATCACCAAGTGAAAAGACAGGCATTCCCAGCTGCTTTCCAAGTGTCTCAAGCTGTTTAATAGCTGCAGGACGATAAATGTCGGCGGCAACCAGGAGAGGTTTACGATTATATTTTTTCCGGAGCAGGTTTGCGAGCTTTCCGGTTGTGGTCGTTTTACCAGCACCTTGAAGACCAACCATTAGAATAACGGTCGGCGGACGGTTGGATACGGCAATTTTGCTTTGCTCGCCGCCCATTAGCTCTGTTAATTCTTCTTTTACGACTTTGATAACCTGCTGTCCAGGAGTTAGGCTTTTCAAAACCTCTTGCCCTTGTGCGCGTTCACTCACTTTTTTAACAAAGTCCTTAACTACTTTAAAGTTAACGTCTGCTTCTAAAAGTGCTAGACGAACTTCGCGCATCATTTCCTTTACATCCGCTTCAGAAACTTTTCCTTTTCCGCGGATTTTCTGGATCGTATTTTGCAGTCGGTCGGCCAATCCTTCAAATGCCATTCTTTTTGCCGCCCCCTAATCTAATTTTTCAATATCGACAATCGCTTCAAGCAGCTCCTGTTTATAAGGAGTTTCAGCTTCCAGCAGTTCTTTTAAAACCTTAAGCAGCTTGCTGCGCTTTTGAAATTTCTCGAATAATAATAGTTTTTCCTCATATTCCTCTAGCATTGCCTCGGTCCGCTTTATGTTGTCATAAACTGCTTGCCTGCTTACATTATACTCTTCAGCAATTTCTCCAAGGGAAAAATCATCTAAGTAATAGAGGGACATGTAGCTGCGTTGCTTTGGTGTTAACAACGATTGATAAAAATCATAAAGATAATTCATGCGAGTTGTTTTTTCCAGCATCGCGTTTCCCCCTTGTTAAGTGAAAAGCCTTTACAACCTAGTTTACACAGAACAACACGCCATGTCAAGATACGCCAAGGCTTGTCGATACTATGAATCTTTTATTTTTTTGTAGGTATCCTTATCACAAATCACATACAATTTCGCCTCGGCAGCGATCGACTCCTCCGACCTTTTGGCAATATCTAAATGACTGCCGTCGGAAATGAGCGTTGCACCTAAATCGAATAACTCGCTCGCTGCTTGTTTATACGTTTTCCAATGCGGTTTTTTAGTGATTTCATACAAATTTTCTTCATCGCCATTGCTAAGCAGTTTCTTAAATAAGCGACTCGAGCCCGGATAGATAGCTGCCTGAGCCATCAAGCGGGATACCGATTCCTTCGCTAAAATAAATTCGTCCACTTTCGCATATTCGAATAACGAAATATGGTTTTCCTTCATTATTTCGACAATGGTATAAATACTTTTATGGTAGCGCTTGGAAATATACTCAACACGTGAGGCAATCAACAGTGTTTTCCCATCTGCGTATTCGGATAACTCAATGCTTTCATCAGAAAAAATGGAAACGGATTTGGATTCCAGGATATTGGCTCTCATTAACACAGCTTCGTCGGCTGGATCTCCGCTGACAAAATGAACTCTTTCGTGGTCAAGCGGGCATCTTTCTGCATTATCAATAATCACGACTTCCGCTTTTTTCTCAGCATAGAAGATTTCTTCGAGCACATTTTGCAATTTTTCCTTTGATGAACCTATTAAAATATAATGACCCGTACCCGAATATTTCAATTTCCCTTCCTCCTTTAGCTTCCGATACAAACTAAAGCTCTCAAATATCTTCCCGATTATAAGACCCATTGCCCCAATTCCAATCGTATATAGAAACAGCATTGTAAACAGACGGCCTCCAAAGCTAGTAGGAAAAAAATCACCATAACCTACCGTTACAATAGTAGTCATCGTCCACCATAGTGCATCAAAATAACTCGGAAACGTCTCTGGTTCAATTGATCTCATGATGAAACTGCAAGCGAAAATAACTAAAATCGTTATAACCACTAGTTTTCTAAGGCTAACCTTACTTAGCCTGGAAATGATTCTATGTAAAATCCACATGGGGAACCTCCCATTCTTGTGTCATCGAATTCCGATTGGTAAAAAGTATGATAGATTGTCGGTGATAGGGTTTCCGACCCGACAGCCAATTCCCCCCGGCTCCCCATTTAACAGGAAGCTTCCGATAATCATATGTCCTGTTTGAACACCCTTTTCAGATGTGAACGAGACTTCAGGCAGTTCAATATACTGCTGATAAACGGGGGTATAGCACATATAGGATTTATGGGAATCCTCGACCTTTAACATCCCTTTTCCGTCATAGATTTCCACCGTGTCACCCTCACGTCCAAATGAAGGTTTTTTAACAAAGGCGGTGCCCGTTTTCAAAAAGGGGTCCGGTTCAAGGTAGGTAGGCAGAAAATACTCATCAATCCATTCATGCTCTTGTGACGTAAAATACGGATGCCTCTGTTCATGCAAGCCCCAAATAACCGCATGTACCGTTTTATTTTGCAAAAGAAAGGCAGATGGAGGATTAAGGATGGAAAGTTTACCTAATGCAACTAGCTCAAGGAGCCATAAACCAATCGGATGATCCTGTTCATCTTTATCTAAGATTAAATTTTCGATCGGATAGGTTTGTCGGTAAAGGATATCAATTTTGTTACCTGCTTCATCATACAGGCCTTCCCCCTGCTTAATTTGCAATGACTTGAGCGGAACAAATTTTGCAGGTAGTTTAGTTAATTTTTGCAGATATAAAGCCGTATTGAGGTCTTCAAGGTGATCATGATGTGCGGTGAAAACAAGGTTTAGTTTCGACTGAGTGATAGACGCAATAATACTGCTCTGTACTGCTTCGCTCAGTTTTTCTTCCATCCCGGTATTTGGATTTTCTAATCCAAATTCACTACAGATGAATTCATTAACGGCAAAAACTTCTTTAATAAATGTGGGTGTATCAGAATTTAACTCTAAGCACTTGACGCTGCCCCCATATGGAACTAAATCAAGCCTGGCAATGACACTTTCATTTTTAAGCTGTGTTATCCGCAGAAAGGAAAGAGTTTCCCGCGGGAAACCCATTTCTAGTAATATCTCATCGTCTGCTTGCCGAAGTAGTTTGGCAGTTTTATAGAATATGGAACCAATCCGGCCTGATGCTTGATGAATCATTTTGACAAAGTCGCGGTTTGTTTGATAAACATCATAAAGCGCATATTCTTCGCCATAAAGGTCCGGCCAAAAATTTTCCACCTTCGCGAAAAATTGTTTTCTTTTTTGTTGATATGATGAGGAATTCACAAAAACTCTCCTTTATTCGCCATCTATTTCTTTGACATAAATGACATATGCACCACGATCTTCGTCAATTTCTGTGGAGGTAGTGTAATATTGGCCACGGACAGGAATATCGACGACGTCTTTGAGCAAAAAGCGAATCACTTCAAAGTGGCTGTCACATGGAATGACGTTTAAAAGCCGATAATTTTCTTCGGCTAGTGAGCTCCGAAATTCCAGATGCAGCCCATTATTGCGATAAGTCTGTTCATCCGGCACCAGCTGATTAGGCCCCATCTCTTCAAGGACGAGGATTTCTTCGCTACCCTTCATCTCATTTGATATTAATTGATATTGCATCCCTTCGATGATGAAGTAAGTGCACAATTGCCGTGCGTAGAATTCATCTTCGCCAACGTCAGGATAACTGTATTCAAAAAAGGGCTGGTAGTCTCCATTCCCACGATCAATAAAATAAGTCAGTTTATGCATCTGCTTCACCCCTGCCCTTTATGTTAGTACGTCAAGCATTTCGCCACAATCCAACCAACGGCAAGAGAAAGAGAAAATAACATTACTCCAACGGCACGATTGTCTTCTTCTATCGCCTTTTCAATACTAAAGCGAATCGTAATGACCTCTGCGACAATAAAGAAAATAATTTGCGCTACAATACCGATGACACCCCAAATCGCCATATCTAAAAGGGATACGGAATATTCTGCTGCCGAACCTAGCACAACCGCAAGACCCAAAAGTTTACCGCCCAAGGAAAGTGCTGCGGTCATATTCTTGTCTGCAATTAATTTAAATTCCTTTACCTTAGTAGTCGTAATTTCAAAAAGAAATACACCGACTAATAATAAGCCCAGTGAAACGAGCAAATATAGTGAAAAATTGATATATAAATCCATGAACATCCCTCTTTCTAATAAATTTTAGCCGCCAAAGCCTTTAGAGCCGCTTCCAAATCCGCTGCTTGCTTTTCCGCCTTTAAAGGAACTGCTTTTTTTGTACGATGAGTACGCCTTATTTTTATATAAAAGTGATTTCGTTTTATAATATTTTCCACCATAGAAATAATGGCCATAATAGCCTGAGGATATATCATCACATTCCCAAACCCCATCATCGTTATCCCATTCCCAGTCCCCGCAAGCATTATCTTCCGGAACGGGAGGGAGGTCGTTTCCGCAACCGGCTAGCCCAAAGGTCAGAGCGGTCGTGGATATTCCAGCGATTACTTTTTTCGTTTTACTCATACGCTTCCTCCTTTAATTTTCTTAGAACTTACTTCCATCCAAAGCCGGGGAATACCTGCTTTACATTATTACTAAAATATGACAAATCCTATAAAAAAAGACTGAAGAGGAACACTCAACAGTCTCTTATATCATTTTTAATCATCCGAAAGAACTTATTCCTGTTCTTCCTCTACTTGATCCGCAAATAAGCCATAAACGTATTGTTCAGCATCGAATTCTTGCAGATCGTCCATTTTTTCACCAAGCCCGACAAACTTAACCGGGATGTCCATTTCTTTACGAATTGCAAGGACAATTCCCCCTTTAGCCGTACCATCAAGCTTCGTTAAGACGATTCCACTTACATCGGTTACTTCTTTAAAGGTTTTGGCTTGAATCATGGCATTTTGACCGGTTGTGGCATCAAGAACAAGCAGAACTTCATGAGGAGCACCAGGGATTTCCCGCTCGATTACCCGCTTTACCTTCTCAAGCTCCTTCATCAAATTAACCTTATTTTGAAGACGCCCAGCTGTATCGCAAAGCAGGATATCCGCATGGCGTGCTTTAGCAGCTTGGATGGCATCATACATAACCGCAGCAGGATCGGAACCTTCTGCCTGCTTTATGACTTCAACGCCTACACGCTCGCCCCAAACCTCAAGCTGTTCAATCGCTCCTGCCCGGAACGTGTCACCGGCTGCCATTAATACTTGTTTGCCTTCTGACTTAAATTTGTGACCGAGCTTTCCAATGGTCGTTGTTTTTCCAACTCCATTTACACCAACAAATAGAATAACCGTTAATCCGTTTTCCTGAATGTTTAATTCAGATGAAGCATCACTTGAGCCGCCTTGATAAATTTCAACCAATTTTTCGGAAATAACAGCTTGAACCTCTTTTGGGTCTTGAATATTCTTCCGCTTCACTTCCATTTTCAGCTCATCAATCAGATTCATAACGGTATCAAAACCGACATCAGCTTGAATGAGAATTTCTTCAAGCTCTTCAAAAAAGTCCTCATCTACTTTTCGATATCGTGCTACTAGATCATTTACTTTTCCTGAAAAATTATCGCGTGTTTTCGTTAAGCCATGCTTAAATTTTTCTGTAACTGTATCGGCTTGCTTGGAGATTTTTTCTTTTAATTTTTTAAAAAAACTCATCGTTTCACTTCCTCATTCATATAAATCGTTAGGATTTAACTAAATCAGGTGTTTCTTCTAAGCGCACTGAGACGAGCTTAGAGACTCCAGATTCCTGCATCGTAATCCCATAAAGGACATCTGCTTCCTCCATTGTTCCTTTTCGATGGGTTATTACGATAAACTGTGTTTCACTGCTATATTGCTTTAAATAGCGACTGAATCGGTTTACGTTGGCCTCATCGAGTGCTGCTTCCACTTCATCCAAAACACAGAATGGAACAGGCCGCACCTTTAAGATTGAGAATAATAAGGCAATCGCTGTTAAGGCACGCTCTCCACCGGATAGGAGTCCAAGATTTTGCAGCTTTTTACCTGGAGGCTGAGCAACAATTTCTACCCCTGTATTAAGTAAATCATTTGGATCGGTTAAACGTAAATCAGCTCTTCCTCCGCCAAACAGGGCTTGGAAGGTTGGTTCAAAATGGAAGCGAATTCCCGAAAACGTCTGTTCAAAACGCTTTTTCATTTCTTCATCCATTTCACCAATTACTTGGAATAATGTATCCTTTGCTTCCTGAAGGTCTGTTTTTTGCTCGAGCAAGAATTCATATCGTTCTGATACCCGTTCATACTCTTCAATCGCACCAAGATTAACAGTCCCTAATTCTTCGATCGCCTTCTTAATTAATTTTACTTTTTTACGAGCCTCATCGATTGGAAGGGATAATGGGTATTGTTCTTTGGCCGCCTCAAAGGTAAGCATGTACTCTTCACGAAGATGGGCCAGACGATTTTCAAGCTCAACATCAAACCGGGTAAGCTTTACTTCTTCGTCCTTTAGAACCTCAACCAGCCCCTTATGCTGGCGTTTCAATTCCTTTGACTCAAGTTCCATATCTTCAAGTTCGAGCTGTAATGAAACGCGCTCTTCTCTTCTGGTTGAGATCAATTGGACCGTTTCATTTTTATCATAAAGCATTTGCTTTGCTGCATGCTCTAATTGTTCTTCTCCAGATGAGCTATTCGTCATTTCAGACGATAGCAGTTGTAAATCTTCACGAACCGTGGCTAGTTTTTCTTCACTTTCTGTTAACTCTACCGATAATCGTGTCAATTTTTCATTCGCATGAGACAATTGCTCATTTTTGGCTGCCATCTGAATTTTCCGCTCATTTATTTCAGTAGAAATCGCTTCCTTCGACGTCGACTCCACATTTTTCTGTTGTGATAGCTTTTGAATTTCTGCATCTAGGTCAGCAATTTCAGCAGCAAGCTTTGAAAGTTCGGCCTCTAATTCGGATTTTCTTGAATGGAGAGCTTCCTTTTCTTGAATAAATTGAAGCTTATCCATGTCATACAATGCTAATCGTTCATTCACATTCTTTTCTTCAACCTCAATTTCACGGAGGTCTCCCTTAAACGATTGTTCCAGCATTCGAAGCTCTTCGCCCGTTTTACGTAATGTCTCAAGCTTCGCTTCTTTCTCCTGAATTTCATTTTTTAATAGCTTCACTTGGTTTTCAAGCTGGGCGGTTTTTTCCTCCATATCAGCAAGCTTTTCCTTCAGCTCTTCAAGTTCACCTTTACGGCTTAACAAGGAATTGTTTTTCTGCTTAACAGCCCCACCTGTCATCGAACCGCCCGGGTTGACAACATCACCATCTAGAGTGACAAAGCGGCAGCGATATTGAAGGATTTTCGCCAGTTCATTCGCGCCTTTTAAATCTTTTGTTATCACGACATTCCCTAAAAGGTTGCCGATAATTTCTTGATACTTCTGGTCAAAACGGATCAACGAGGACGCTACTCCTATATATGAAGGGTGGTGTTTGATCGCATCAAGCTGGGAGGAAGAAAGACTTTTCCCTTTTATTACGTTTAACGGAAGAAAAGTTGCCCGGCCATAGGAGTGTTTCTTTAAAAAGGCAATCGCTGCTCTTGCATTTTGTTCCGAATCAACGACTACATGCTGCATTGCGGCACCTAAAGCAATTTCGATCGCCGTTTCATATTCCTTAGGGGCAGAAATTAACTCGGCAACGGCGCCTTCAATCCCTTGTAGACTATTATTCCGAGCCTTTAATACTTCCTTTACCCCCTGATAAAAACCAGAAAAATCTTCTTCCATTTCTTCCAGCATTTCTTTTCTTGATTTGGACTGTTGTAAAAATTGGTAGGCCTGGTAAAGGAGTTTTTCTTGCTTTTGATACTGATTTTTCAAAGACTCAAGCTTTCGCTGCTCTTGAAAATAGGTTTGAACCTGTTGTTCAAGCTTGCCATTTGCTTCTTTCAGTTGAAGAAGCGCCGTTTCTTTTCTTGCTTGAATGTCCTCGCGTTGACGCAGGAATTTTTCATTCGTATCATCGAGCTTACTATTGCGGCTAGTTTGCTGTTCCAGCTGCTGAGTAATGTTGCGAAGTTCATTTTTCGCTCCAGCTTGGCTATTTAATAATTCAATGTAATCACTCTTCAATGACTCAATCGTTTGTTCGATATTTACAGTGAATCTCTCTAGTTGGCCAAGCTTTTCATCTAAATCACGCTTTAGCTCTGCCGCTTCTTGCTTGAGCTTTAAAACCGTGCTTTCCTGTATTTCCTTATCCGCTTTCAGTTCCTCAATCTTACTTGTAAGTTCGGCCACGTTTCGTTCAAGCTGCTGTTTGTTTTGCGAAGCATTTTTCTTGCGTTCCTTTAACACTTCTTTTCGGCCTTCAAGCTTTTCAAGCTCCTCGGTTGTTCGGAGCAAAACAGCTTGCAGATCATCGATCGATTCATCTAATGCCGATATTTTATTGCGCCATTCCTCAATATTAGCTTCCTTTTTCTGAAGCTCACTTGATAGTCTTAGCTCATCCTGTTGATGTCCTTCTAACGCTTTAGAGAGATTCTCCCATTTCGCATGAAAATCTTCAATTTCATAAACGGTTAGGGAGACTTCAAAATTTTCGAGTTCTTCTTTTTTCTCTAAATAATCGCGGGCAATGGATGCTTGCATCTTCAACGGTTCAACTTGAGACTCAAGCTCATAGATGATATCGGTGACACGATTTAAATTTTCTTGAGTCTCTGCAAGTTTATACTCTGCTTTTTTCTTGCGGTTTTTATACTTTAATACTCCTGCTGCTTCTTCAAAAATCGTTCTCCTGTCCTCGGCTTTACTATTTAAAATTTCTTCAACCTTTCCTTGGCTAATAATCGAAAAGGCTTCTCTACCAAGGCCGGAGTCCATAAATAGATCAATAATATCCTTCAGTCGGCACGACTGCTTATTAATTAAAAAATCACTCTCTCCCGAGCGATAAACTCGTCTCGTTACACTCACTTCGTTATAATCCACTGGAAGGAATTGGTCTTCATTATCAAGTGTCAGCGTAACCTCAGCAAAATTTAATGCCCGTCTTGTATCGCTTCCAGCAAAAATGATATCTTCCATTTTTGAACCACGGAGGGATTTCGCCGACTGTTCTCCAAGTACCCAGCGGATTGCATCAGTAACATTGCTTTTTCCGCTTCCATTTGGGCCGACAACAGCTGTAACACCTGGAACAAAGTCGACGGTGATTCGTTCAGCAAAAGATTTAAAACCAACGACATCTAAACGCTTCAAAAACATGCTGTCTTCCTCCTATTTGTCTAAAAAAGTCCTGTTCTACTGTTCTTGATTATGTTCAGCTTGGATATAGGTTTTTAACTTTTCTAACGCCATTTGGGCAGCATGCTGTTCCGCCTCTTTTTTTGATCTGCCCGTCCCAGTACCCAATTCTTCACCATTTAATGCGACACGGGAAACAAATTCCCGATTGTGAGCAGGTCCTTTTTCAAGGAGAATCTTATATTCGATGACACCGACACCATCACGTTGTACATATTCTTGAAGCTGACTTTTAAAATCCATCACATGAGAAAAAGCACCAGCATTAATTTTCGGAAATACGATTCTTTCCAAGAAAACGATCACACTGTCAATTCCTTTATCCAAATAAAGAGCTCCGATGAAGGCCTCAAATACGTCAGCCAGCAATGCCGGTCTTTCCCTGCCGCCGGTCATTTCTTCGCCCTTCCCTAGTAAAACAAGCTGACCAAAAGAAAGTTCGTTTGCAAAATAGACTAAAGATGGTTCACAAACAACTGCTGCACGAAGCTTTGTCAGCTCTCCTTCACTCATCATAGGGTACTTCTTGTAAAGGAACTGGGAAACCGTTAATTCTAAGACGGCGTCACCCAAAAATTCAAGCCTTTCATTATCTTCATAAGGCTTTTTGCGATGCTCATTCACATAGGATGAATGAGTAAATGCTTGCTTTAATAAATTACTGTCTTTAAATTCAAAGTCAATTTGCCTTTGGAATTCTTTAAATTGATTTTCTTTTGCGCGGTTAAGTTTTATTTCTCGTTCATTTCCGTTTTTGCGCATCCTGGTCTCCACCTTGATTTTATTCTATAAAAGCGCATGTTCCCCGCCTTATCAGGCTGAAAAAGCGCTGGATATGGTCTAAAACGTATCTATTCTATCTTACAAAAAAAAGGGCTCCTTACGCAAAAGAAACTTGGAGTGCTTCTAAGCAACCCAAGTCTAAAATGCGCAGGATTTCTACAGAATAAAGCCCCGTTAAAAAAACGGAGCTTTCGTAGGCATCTAACGATTACAAAGTGCTTTTTATGTAATTCACAGCGTCACCTACTGTGGCAATTTTCTCAGCATCATCGTCAGAAATTTCCATATCAAATTCATCTTCTAATTCCATTACTAATTCAACAACATCTAAGGAATCAGCACCAAGATCTTCTTTGAAAGAAGCTTCTAAAGAAACTTGAGATTCTTCAACTCCTAAACGATCAACGATGATTTTCGTTACGCGTTCTAAAACGTCAGCCATGCATGTTCACCTCCCCTCAAGCCATTATAGAGTATTTTAACTTAATAATAAAGTGAAACTTCCATAAGATGGGGTGGTTTTCCCCAGCTTATGGTTAGTTGAACAAATCGGGCTTTTACGGGCAGTTTAACAAAATGTTTTTTTAATAAAACTGGTATACTGCCCGTTAAAGCGGGATAAAGTGAAACTTCCATTAATTACATGACCATTCCGCCATCAATATGAAGTGTTTGGCCTGTCATGTACTTGCTATCCTCAGAGGCTAAGAAAGTAACAACCTTTGCGATGTCCCCTGGTTCACCAAAACGTGCAAGCGGGATTTGTGATAGCATCGCTTGTTTTACTTCCTCTGTTAGTTTATCCGTCATATCGGTTGTTATAAACCCAGGGGCAACAGCATTAACTGTAATTCCGCGTGAAGCAAGCTCCTTCGCAGCCGTTTTGGTTAACCCAATTACTCCGGCCTTGGCCGCTACATAGTTCGCCTGACCAGGATTTCCACTTACGCCTACAATCGATGCAATATTGATGATTCGACCGCTGCGCTGCTTCATCATTTGACGAGTAACCGCTTTTGTACAAAGGAAAACACCTTTTAAATTTGTGTTGATAACAGAATCCCATTCATCATCCTTCATGCGCATGATCAGATTGTCTCTGGTGATTCCGGCATTATTTACTAAAATATCAAGTGCTCCAAAACGCTCGATGGTGCTTTTTACCATGTCGTTAACCGCTTCACTGCTAGCAACATCGCCTTGAATTGCAAATGCGTCACAGCCAAGCGCTTTGATTTCTTCCACCACTTCTTGTGCTTTAGCTTCACTGCCTGCATAATTGACGGCAACATTTGCACCTTGTTTCGCTAATTCTAGTGCGATTTCACGGCCGATTCCCCGAGATGCTCCTGTTACGAGTGCAGCTTTCCCTTGTAATTTCATCGTGTCTCCTCCTTTAAGGCTTCAACTGTCGCGAGCAAACTTTCCTCGTCAAACACAGAAAATGTTGTCACCGATCGGTTAATTTTTTTCACAAGTCCAGATAATACTTTTCCAGGACCAATTTCGATAAATGTATCTACCCCAAGCTCTATCATCCGATTCACTGAATCTTCCCATAGTACAGGTGAATATAATTGTTCGATTAATTTTTGTTTAATATCAGCAGCTGATGTCATGGTGTCGGCCGATACATTGGCGATAACCGGCACCTTAGCATCCTTAATCGAGATTTGATCAAGTACGGAACCAAGTTTTTCGGCAGCTGGCTGCATTAATGACGAATGGAAAGGTCCGCTCACTTCTAGCGGAAGAACGCGCTTCGCGCCTGCTTCTTTTGCTTTTACAGAAGCAAGTTCTACTCCTTTTCTAGAACCGGACATAACGATTTGCCCAGGACAATTCAAATTAGCCAGTTGAACCGGGTTTCCTTCTGCAGTAATGGCCTCGGTTACCTCTGTTAACGCAGCTCGGTCCATCCCAAGCACTGCTGCCATCGTCCCTTCTCCTGCGGGAACTGCCTCTTCCATAAATTCCCCACGTTTCCGAACAGCATACACACCTTCTTCAAAAGAAAAAGCCCCCGCTGCAACTAAAGCCGTGTATTCACCTAAGCTGTGCCCAGCGCAATAGTCCGGTGTAATATTAAAACGTTTGAAGTGCTCCAGAATGGCAATACTTGTTGTCATTAAGGCTGGCTGTGCATTGGTCGTTAACGTTAACTCCTCTTGCGGCCCTTCAAAAATCAGTTTTGTCAAAGAAATATGTAAAGTTTGGTCTGCTTTTTCAAATATTGCTCTTGATTCTTCATGTGAATCAGCCATAGTTTTTCCCATTCCGACCGTTTGCGAACCTTGGCCAGGAAATAAAAACGCAATTTTACCCATTAGGAATCTCCTTTTTCATGTTTATTTTTCAATCTTTTCGTTTAAGCTGGCGATTGAATTTTTTATTAAGCCAGATACATCTCCGCCAACCATTTCCCTTGTCTGGCGAATCGCATTATAAATTGCGTTCGCATCAGATGAGCCATGTGCTTTGATAACCGGAGCTTTTAGTCCAAAAAGTCCCGCACCGCCATACTCGGAATAATCCATTTTATTTTTGAGTTCATATAAGTCTGGTTTTAAAACAGCAGCAGCAATTTTCGTTTTGAGGCTGCTCATTAAAGCGGTTTTGAGCATTTTGAATACCGACAGGGCTGTTCCTTCTAGTGTTTTCAACACCATATTCCCTGTAAAGCCATCCGTCACAACGACATCAGCAGCTCCTTCTAACAAATCACGTGCCTCGACATTTCCGATAAAATGAAGGTCAGCGTCTTTTAAAAGTTCAAATGCCTTTTTTGTCAGGTCATTGCCTTTTTTCTCTTCAGAACCGATGTTTAACAGCCCCACACGCGGCTTTGCAATTCCTCTTACCTTTTCAGCATAAATGGAACCCATAATCGCGTATTGTACCAGATGCTCAGCCTTGGCATCAGCATTAGCACCTACGTCTAAGAGCAAGAATCCCTCACCACCAATTGTTGGCAGGGTCGGCGCTAAGGCAGGACGATCGATTCCTTCAATTCGTCCAACCACGAACAAGCCGGCTGCAACAAGTGCACCTGTATTTCCGGCAGAAATACAAGCATCCGCTTTTCCATCCGCTACAGCTTGAGCGGTAAGAACCATGGAAGCAGTCTTTTTCCGACGAACTGCTCTTACTGGTTCATCCGTCCCCAATATTACTTCTTCTGTATGAATGACTTCTATTCTTTCACTGTTCGTTAAATACTGATTAATTTTTGACTCATCACCGATAAGGGTTATATGTAAATCTGGAAATTGACCTATGGCCTTCATCGCTCCGAGCACAATCTCTTTCGGAGCATTGTCGCCTCCCATTGCGTCAATAGCAATTTTCACGATCACTCATCCTTTAATTATTTATTTGAACGGACCATTACGAAATCGCCTTTAAATACAAGTTCATTATTTACAAAACTAGTGACTTCTACAAATGTTCTGCCACTATCATAATCAATTTTTTCAACTTTTGCTTTAGCAATAACACGTTCATTTTCTTTTACTTGGCGGGTAAAAAGAATATTTGCTTTGGCTGTTAATGCTAATTCATCGTCAATCACGGCAACTGCCAGGGAATTTGCCTGAGCAAATAAATGGTGGCCGCGGGCAATTTGATTTCGTTTAAAAACATGCTCACTTCTCACATCAAAAATCGAAATGGCACTTTTGTCTAATTCTATATCAATAATTTCACCAATAATTTCATCAATCGGCAAGGAGCGAACCTCATCATCAAACCTTTTTTCTGCTACATGTTTGATTCGTTCGCGTAGCTCAGGAATCGATAATTCCAAGCGGTCTAGTCTAATCGTTTGAACACTTACAGAAAATTTATCCGCAAGTTCTTCATCTGTAATAAACGGATTGTCTTTAATTGTTTTTGTTAATAATTGTTGACGTTCTTTTTTATTCCGTCTCATATCATCACACCGTCCGAGATCTTATGACTAGGTACTAATAGTAGTATATAAGTTGAGGTTATAGATTGCAAGATAAATTTCTTCATCGACTTTTGGCATAAAGACTGACTTACTGGCCATTCTTTAGGTTTTCTTCCTCGGTTTTGGTCAGTAAGATCGCTTTACTGGCCATTCTTTAGGCTTTCTTTCTCGGTTTTGGTCAGTAAGACCACTTTACTGACCATTCTACAGGTTTTCTTCCTCGGTTTTGGTCAGTAAGACCACTTTACTGGCCATTCTACAGGTTTTTTTCCTCGGTTTTGGTCAGTAAGACCGCTATACTGGCCATTCTACAGGTTTTCTTCCTCGGTTTTGGCCAGTAAGACCGCTTTACTGGCCATTCTACAGGTTTTCTTCCTCGGTTTTGGCCAGTAAGACCGCTTACTGCCATTCTACAGGTTTTCTTCCTCGGTTTTGGCCAGTAAACCCACTCCACTAACTTTTTCATCCACCAAACAGATTATAAAAGTTAATCCAGCTTTTCCCCCGCCATGGCTCCAGACTCCTCCAAGTATGCTCTTAACGGAGCGTACTCTGCTGCAGTCCAAAATACAGTTGATTCGATTAATGCGGCGGCATCACTTCTAGCCGTCTCAAGGGCCCGGTAATCGTGAACCAAATCAGCTAGTTTAAACTCAGGAAGACCACTTTGTTTTCTGCCGAAAAAGTCGCCGGGACCTCTTAGCTCCAGGTCCTTTTCACTGACAACAAATCCATCATTGGTTTCGGTCATGATTTTCATTCGTTCTTTGCCTACCTCTGTTTTTGGATCGGCCAGCAAAATACAGAAGGATTGTTCCGTTCCCCGACCAACCCGGCCGCGAAGCTGGTGGAGCTGAGCTAAACCAAATCGTTCGGCATCATAAATAAGCATAAACGTCGCATTTGGAACATTCACTCCCACCTCAACCACCGTTGTGGAAACAAGAACCTGAACTTCATTTCTACTAAACTCTTTCATAATGGTATCTTTTTCATCCGCACTCAATTTGCCATGCATCAACCCTACCCGAGCACGATTTCCGAAAAAATGCGTTAATGTGCTATGAACATCGATGGCATTTTGCAAATCAAGTTTCTCTGATTCTTCTATCAGTGGACAGATTACATAAGCTTGTCTGCCCTTCACTAATTCTTTTTCCATAAATCCTAAAACACGGTCAAGCATATCGTGCTTGGCCCAATATGTCTCAATCGCTTTCCGTCCAGCTGGCATTTCATCAATAATCGATACATCCATTTCGCCGAATACCGTTATCGCCAGTGTTCTCGGAATAGGTGTTGCTGTCATAAACAGCACATCGGGATTTTCTCCCTTTTCCCTGAGAACTCTTCGTTGTTCCACTCCGAAACGATGCTGTTCGTCTGTTATAACAAAGCCTAATTTCTTGAATTGAACCTCTTCCTGAATCAAGGCATGTGTCCCGATTAACACATTGATTTCACCCTTTGACAAGCTCTCAAGTATTTCCTTACGGCGCTTCCCCTTTACTGAGCTTGTCAACAGCTCACATCTAACCCCAAAAGGCTCGAGTAACCCTCGTAACGATTCAGCATGCTGCTCAGCCAGGATTTCAGTAGGGACCATAAGCGCCCCTTGAACGCCTGCTATCACACCTGCATAAAGACCGATTGCAGCCACCACGGTTTTACCTGAACCGACATCGCCCTGGAGGAGTCGATTCATTCGATATGGGGATTTTAGGTCAGTTAAAATTTCCTTTACCACACGGATCTGGGCATTCGTTAAGGGAAAAGGGAGCCCAGCAATAAACTGTTCGAGCTTTCCCTCGTCATATTCTAGGGCTGTCCCTGCTGATTGTTCTCGCTCATACTTCCGCAAAGCTTGCATCTTCAATTGAAAATATAGAAATTCTTCGTATACAAAGCGACGCCTCGCCTGTTTTACATCATCCTGCGATAAAGGAAAATGCAAAGCCCTTAGCGCATCCTTCCTTCGCAGCAATTTGTAGCGATTTAACATAGACTCCGGTAAAGTCTCATCGAGATTGTTGTTCACATATTGAAACGCAAGCTTTATAAACTTGCGAATCCCTTTAACCGTTAGCTGCCCTTTCACTGCATATACCGGTTCAAGCTCTTTCCCCTTCGAGTATTCACCAATATGTATTTCAGTTGCGGTAATGGTTTGGCGATGCTGATCCCATTTTCCTGTAACGGTAACGATTTGATTTAAGGCAATTTTCTTTTTTAAAAACGGTTGGTTAAAGAAAACGACCTGTATTAAATAACGGTCCACTAACAATCTAATAATCAACCGGGATTTTTTGCGACCATAAAAAAGGAGAGATGGCTCACTATGAACCTTTCCCTCAACGGTTACTCGTTCATCATGCTTAACCTCTGCTAAATCGCGTAACCGGTAATCCTCATAACGGTACGGAAAATGCTCAAGTAAATCTTGAACAGTATATATATTCATTTCTGTTAAAATTTCTGCCGTTTCTTCCCCAATTCCTTTTAAGACAGTAACCGGTTCTTTAAGGTTTTGATTCACGTTTATCAAGCGGTTTTCCGAAAATCTTCGCTTCAAGCATACGACCTGTCTTCGTAACCGCCAACCCTCCTTGTCCTGTTTCTCTCAGTGTAGCCGGCATCGTTTGACCGATTTTAAACATGGCTTCAATTACTTCATCACATGGAATCCGGCTCGTAATGCCTGCAAGAGCCATATCGGCTGCAATCATGGCATTTGAAGCGCCCATAGCATTTCTTTTTACACAAGGAACTTCAACTAAACCTGCAACCGGATCACATACTAAGCCTAACATATTTTTCAGCGTTATTGCCATCGCTTCTGCAGATTGCTTTGGTGTTCCTCCAGCCATTTCCACAAGCGCGGCGGCGGCCATTCCGGAAGCTGATCCTACCTCCGCTTGACACCCGCCGGCTGCACCAGAAATAGAAGCGTTGTTCGCAACTACAAATCCAAAGGCGCCAGCGGTAAACAAATATTTGATCATTTGTTCTCGTGTTGGATTAAGTTTGGTTTTCACAGCGAATAAGGTTCCTGGAACGACACCAGCACTGCCTGCTGTCGGGGTAGCACAAATCGTACCCATCGCAGCGTTGACCTCATTGGTGGCAACAGCCTTACTAACCGCATCCAAAATGGTCTCACCAGATAAAAATTGACCTTTTTCTATATATTTTTGTAAAAGAACCGCGTCCCCTCCCGTTAGTCCTGAATGAGAGTGAACCCCTTTTATTCCACGTTCAACCGCTTGTTCCATCACCGTTAAATTCTGTTCCATTAATTGAAAAATTTCTTCTCTTGTCCGACCTGTTACCTTTAATTCCTGCTCAATCATAATTTCGGCTATTTGTTTATTTTGATCTTCTGCGAGTTTAACCAATTCAGCTACATTACGAAACAATTGGGTGTCCTCCTTCGCTAGCCTATCAATCTACGATTTTCGTTACCTTGATAACATTGGGAAGTTTTTCAATTTCATTTAGAATCGCATCATCAATGTTTTGATCAACCTCAATTGTCATAAGTGCCTGCTGCCCAACGTCCTTACGAGACACCTCCATATGTCCAATATTGATTTCGTACTTTGCCAGTGTATTTGAGACACTGGCGATCGTCCCAAACTTGTCATTATGAGAAACCAAAATAGCGGGATGATTTCCGGAGAGTTTTAATTGAAAACCGTTTAACTCAATAATCTCTATTTTTCCGCCACCAATTGAAATACCGACGAGCTCCAATTCCCCATTTTCATCGCCAATTCTCACTTTAGCGGTATTAGGATGATTAGGAATCGCATCTTCTTCATGAAAATTGATTTCCATACCAGCAGTCTTGGCGATTGTTAACGAATCAATAATTCTTTCATCAAAGGTATCAAAATCTAAGATTCCCCCAACGATAGCGACATCAGTTCCGTGTCCGCGATAGGTTTTTGCAAATGATCCATAAAGACGGATCTCGGCCCATTTGGGTTGTCTTGCAAATAAACTCCTTGCCACTCGTCCAATCCGTGCTGCCCCAGCAGTATGTGAGCTTGACGGACCAATCATGATCGGCCCTATTATGTCAAAAACACTTTTGTATTTCATACGGCTGCATCCTTTCCAGGTCTATGATTCTATTGTATGATGAACCCTTTAAATAGCTCTCTATAAAAGAAAAAAATAGAAGGGAAGTCCCTTCTATTCCATGATATATTAAAATTATTTTTACTCAATAGCAAAAATGAAAGCATATAATGGCTGTTCACCATTATGGGTTTCAATTTCGATATCTGGAAATTTAGATTCAATAAATTCTGTGAGTGCTGCAACCTCATCTTGCGTGGCATCTTCACCTTTTAAAATGGTAAGGATTTCGGCATCTTCGTCAATCATAGCTGTTAATAATTCTTGTGCAGCCTTTACCTTATCTTTATCTTTTACGACTATTTTCCCATCGAAAATGCCCATAAAGTCATCTTTTTCAATTGAAAGTCCATCAATGCTTGTATCTCTTACAGCAAAGGTAATTTGCCCTGTTTTCACATGGCTAAGTGCTTCTGTCATCGCTTCTTTATTATCAGCTAACTCCGCACTCGGATTAAAGGCGAGCATAGCGGACATACCTTGAGGAACCGTCTTCGAAGGAATCACAATGACTTCTTCATCGGCAACCTCGGCCGCCTGCTCTGCTGCCATAATAATATTTTTATTATTTGGAAGAACAATGACTTTCTTTGCGTTTACTTGTTTAATTGCGGAAACAATATCCTCTGTACTTGGATTCATCGTTTGTCCGCCTTCAATGACAGCATGAGCACCGATGCTACGGAATAACTCAGCAATTCCTGAGCCCATAGAAACAGTTACAATTCCATACTCTGCTTTTTCTTTTTTCGCAACAGGGGCCGGTGCTTCAGAATGATGATCCCCAACGATGGCGGTATGCTGTTCACGCATGTTTTCAATTTTCATATTTACAAGACTGCCATATTGCTGACCATAAGATAAAACTTCACCAGGATGTTCGGCATGAATATGAACCTTGACTAACGTTTCATCTGCAATAACAAGTAAGGAGTCACCGTGTTGACTTAAATCTTGACGGAAAGTTTCTTCAGAAAAAGGGTGCTTCTCACTATCCAACTTAACCATAAACTCTGTACAATACCCAAATTCAATATCTTCCGTTTGAATATGGCTTTGTACACTTTTATGATGCTCCGCACTTACTAGTTCTTCCATTTTCACTTGGGCGATAGGGTTTTCAGGAAGAGATTCACCTTTCAACTGCGCCAGGAAGCCTTCATAAACAAAAACTAATCCTTGACCGCCACTATCAACTACTCCTACCTCTTTTAATACAGGAAGGAGATCAGGCGTACGATTTAGGGAAGCTTTTGCTTCCTTGACGACTTCTTCCATAATGACGATGAGATCAGACTGTTTTTTTGCAACCTGAACTGCTTTTTTGGCTGAATCCTTTGCAACTGTTAAAATGGTACCTTCAACAGGTTTCATAACAGCCTTATACGCTGTTTCTACCCCTGCTTCGAGAGCGGCCGCAAAATCTTTCCCGTTTATTTCTGATTTTTGCTCAATATTCCGAGCAAAACCACGAAATAATTGTGATAATATTACTCCAGAATTACCTCTAGCACCCATTAATAGCCCTTTAGATAAAGCTGTCCCCACTTTTCCAATATGTCCCTGCGTATTATTTCTTACCTCTTTCGCCCCGGAACTCATTGACAAGTTCATATTTGTTCCTGTGTCTCCATCAGGAACGGGAAAAACGTTCAACGCATCGACATATTTTGAATTAGCAGATAAATGATTTGCACCTAAAAGAATCATTTCTGCGAAACGGTTACCATCTAAGACGTTAATCGACACAAATCTTTCCTCCTCACTACGGGTGCGTTACACGAACACCCTGAACGTAAATATTTACCGAGTCAACTGCAAGCCCCACGGTTTTGTCCAATGTGTATTTCACTTTTGATTGTACATTGTGAGCAACCTCGGAAATCTTCGTTCCGTAACTAACGATAATATACATATCGATATGTACTTCTTCATTTTCCTGGCGAACGATCACGCCGCGCGTGAAGTTTTCTTTGCGCAAGATTTCGGTCAAACCGTCTTTTAACTGCTGCTTAGAAGCCATTCCTACGATCCCATAGCAATCAGTAGCTGCACCGCCTGCAATAGTGGCGATTACTTCATTTGAAATATCAATTTGCCCGTACTGTGTTTTCAGTTCAATTGACATAAATCGTTCCCCCTTTGGAAATTGCTGCTTGACTAAAGTCATTTTACTATAAGCTGTTCGATTTTGAAAGCGGTACTTCCTCTGTCTTATTATGGACAATCGCGACTTTCCTATGTCAAGGGATTTTTCTTGAAAGCTTATGCCCATAGCTATTGCATTCCAAGAAGTTGTGTGATAAATTATTAAAGTATCTTTTTATGTCTGAAACAATTACAAATGTACTTTATTTGTCGGGCATAATCTGGCGAATGTAAATACCAGCATGAAAAAAATAGTTTCAAGCTTCGGTAGTAAGGAGGGAAAGAAACATGCCACGTAAATGTGTAATCACTGGTAAGAAAACCACTACAGGTAATGCACGTTCCCACGCGATGAATGCTAACAAGCGTACATGGGGCGCTAACCTTCAAAAAGTACGCATTCTTGTTGACGGAAAGCCTAAGCGAGTTTGGGTTTCAGCAAGAGCGTTAAAGTCCGGTAAAGTAGAACGCGTATAATGAAGCGTCAAAGACACCCCTTTGGGTGTCTTTTTATTTTCTGGCAGTGTTCATTTTTAAATTGATGTTTTTTAAAAATAATCAATTGGGAGGTTCGGGCTATTGGTTATAGTTTGGCCGATTTCACCTGCGGTTTTTGTAACCAACAAAGGACTTAAATAAAAAAACACCCAATAAATGGGTGTATATAGTATTTGTTTATCTTATATATATAAGAAACATCCCTTTTAACAAATTATCCTTTTTTAAATGCTCCTATCATTACACGGACAAGTCCACCTAAAAACTTCGGCAGTTTGATCGTATAAAATCTCATATTTGTCCCTCCTCACCATCTAAAACAATCCAGCACTGTTTTCCTTTTGTCCTTACATCATATTCAATGAATTAAGATAAGTACTCTCTATTAGGGTGTTTTTTAATCACAACTTCTTATCACCATTAATATGCCTTCTGTGAACGAAAAAGTACCACAATCAAGAGTAAGTTCATTACTAATACATAATGTAGATCCTAAGGGAATATGACAATCGGTTAATGGATATTTAAATCCTATAAGTGTTAGACTGGTTACGATCGGTGTAATCGGGATAAAAGAAATATATTTTTTTTCTGGGAGTTTTAATAAGGTATGTTCTCCGGCAGACTTTGCAAACAGAATGTTTTGGGAATCAATTATCATCACTTCGGTTTTAGATCCTTGAAGGATCGGTTTAAGTAATAATTGGACATTGGCAAAAAAATGATCCAATCTTCCACCAGTACCGCCAAAAATTCGGATCGTTTCCGCCCCTTGTTCCAATCCCCAATTAATCGCTAATTCCATATCCGTTTCATCTTTTTCCGATTTAAATTTATGAATGCCGTTTACTTTCATTTCAATTTGCTGCCATTCTTCAAATGACACAGAGTCAAAATCGCCAAAGCAAATGGCCGGTTTGATTCCATTGGCTAGTAGGATTGTGGCCCCTTTATCGACGCCAACCCAAATAGCTGTTTCTTCATTATAGGTTTGCAAATCTGGCAGATGGTCAACCGGGCCGCCGCCAACAATATTAATAATCATGATTCTCACCTGAATTTGGATTTGTTTTTGAAACACTATGTCCTTGTATATTTTTGCGAAATTCGCTCCCTTTAATTTATCCTTTTGAAAAAGAGTCAGCATTCCGCTGACTCTTTGTAAATTTGCTTATCCTCTTAATTCTGCGATGGCTTTGCCTCTGTCCTGTTGATTATAGACAGCTGAGCCGGCAACTAATACTGTTGCACCCGCTTCGATACATAGCTTTGCCGTTTCCGCATTAACGCCACCGTCTACTTCAATTTCAAGATTATGGCCCTTTGCTTCTGCCATTTCTTTTAATTGGCTGATTTTCGGTAATACGGAAGGGATGAACGCTTGACCGCCAAAGCCTGGGTTAACAGTCATAAACAGGACCATATCAAGCTCTTCGATTACGTGCTGGATCATTTCCACAGGTGTTGCTGGATTTAATACAACTCCGGCTTTTACACCGAAGGATTTAATATAAGCAAGCGTGCGATGAAGATGTCTGCATGCTTCTACATGAACGGTAATATAATCAGCTCCGGCCTTCGCGAACGCTTCAATGTATTGATCTGGATTTTCAATCATAAGATGAACATCCAACGGTAATTTGGTAACAGGGCGAATCGCTTCAACAATAAGCGGGCCGATTGTAATATTTGGGACAAAATGTCCGTCCATTATATCGACGTGAATGTAATCAGCTCCTCCTGCTTCCACATCTTTAATCTCTTCTCCCAATTTTGAAAAATCTGCAGATAATATGGATGGTGCAATTTTAACCATGATTAATACCTCGGCTTTCTCTCTTTAATTTCTTGTAGAAAATCTTTATAGTGCTCATATCGGTATTCCGGAATTTCCCCTGATTCTATGGCTGCCTTTACCGCACATTTCGGTTCGGAGAGGTGAAGACAACCTCTAAATTTGCAATTTTCACTTTGTAAAGCCATTTCTGGAAAACAGGAGGACAGTTGTTCTGCTTCAATGTCCGTGAAATCCAATGAACTAAATCCAGGTGTATCCGCAACAAGTCCATTTCCCACTTCAATAAGCTCAACGTGACGAGTTGTGTGTTTTCCCCGGCCAAGGTGGGAAGAAATATCGTTTGTTTTTAATTCTAAATCAGGACGTAATACGTTTAGTAAGGATGATTTTCCTACACCCGATTGTCCTGCAAATACCGATATTTCCCCTTCAAGAAACGGCATTAGTTCAGCGATTCCTAATTCAGTTTCCGAAGAAGTTAGGATCACGTCATACCCTGCTTTGCGATAATGGGCCACATATTGGTCAAGATTTGCTTTTTGTTTCTCATTCGCCAAATCTAATTTTGTGATGCAAATGATTGGTTTTATATGATTAAATTCAACCAGCACAAGAAAACGGTCTAGTAAGGTTGTACTAAAGTCAGGTTCTACTGCAGAAAAGACAAGAATAGCTTGATCCACATTGGAAATAGGCGGTCTGACAAGTTCGTTTTTCCGCTCTTTAACCTCTAGTATATAGCCTTCCTGATCATTTTCAGCTTGATAAACGACATGATCACCGACTAAAGGAGTCACTTTATTTTTTCGAAAAACCCCTCTGCCCCGGCATTGAACCAATCCTTCATCACCGAGTACATAATAAAAACCACTTAACGCCTTTATGATTTTGCCCTCAGGCATAGCAACACTCCTTAACTAAAATATAGACATTAATCACCCGGATATGGAATCTCTTCATCAATAATTACCGTGTTGTCACGGACGACTCTAATCCAACCGACTTTTCCTGCATGAATTCTAAATTGATATTCTTTCGTAACATTTTGAGAGATAATGAGCGTTTCATATGGCTCGGTCATACTATTATCTGCATCTTCAATATAAACTTGAACATTATTTGCCTGCCCAGGAGTAGACGGCTGGTATGGGATTATAAACTTTTTCGTAACCAATTTAGGAGGAATTTCTTCTTTCCCTTTAGACATGATTACCGCTACTTTGTCCCCTTTATTCAGCTCCGTTCCTGGTGCTGGATTTTGTGAAACCACCAAGCCTTTAGCAATCGTATCGTGATATTGTTCTTGCGTCATATCGATAGTAAGTCCGACGGATTGAGCATAATCTTGAACACTTTTTGAATTAAATTCGGTTAAGTCTTTCAACTTAATTTTTTCCGGACCTTTGCTTACTGTAAACTCAAGGATGGTATCCTCAGGAAGGACTTCAGCATCTGCTTCTGGGAATTGTTTTAATATTGTCCCTGGTTCACTTTCGTCATAAACTTCAATTTTAGTAATATCTTTAAAGTTTTTCTTTTCTACTAGACGGAGGACGTCATCATAATCACGGCCAACATAATCAGAAAGCTTTTGTTTTTCTTTCCCGATGCTTTGGTAGACATCTATTTTTTGACCCTCTTTAACAAATTTCCCCGCTTTAGGGTCCGTTCTAATCACATATCCTTCTGCAACCTCATCGCTGTTTGTCTCAATGGTATCCCCGACCTTGAAACCTGCGGAAACAAGCTCAGTAATCGCTTCTTCAAGCTCCATTCCACTGACATCCGGAACCTCAACATCCTTCGGTTCTAACAAATCTGGTAAAACGGTAACCGCGAAGATTCCAAACAAGACTAGAAAAGCGAAGATGGAAACGAGAACAATTGGCCATTTTTTCCTTTTTTTCTTCTTCGGTTCTTTCTTATCCTGTGGTGAACCCGACCCCTGCTTATCCTTACCATGAACAATCGTTTCGTCCAAATTTTGGTATGGGCGATCATTTGTAATAATCGGAATCGCTTTGGTCGCCTCATCATCAACGGGAATCACAAATTTTGGTTCATTTATCCGTTCATGAGAAAGGGCCGTCTGCAAATCTTCTTCCATTTCCTCCACACTGTCATAGCGATGGAAAGGATCCTTAGCCGTTGCCTTAAGGACAATATTTTCCACACTTTGCGGAATAAGCGGATTCCATCTTCGAACAGATGGAGTTTCAGATTGTAAATGTTTAAGAGCAATGGATACCGCAGACTCTCCGGAAAATGGCAGTCTTCCGGTAAGCAACTCAAACATAACAATTCCAAGTGAATAAATATCTGATTTTTTAGTGGCCATACCACCCCGTGCTTGTTCAGGAGACAAATAATGAACAGAGCCTAGAACAGAATTCGTTTGGGTAATACTTGTAGCACTTAGCGCCATCGCAATCCCAAAATCGGTAATTTTCACATTGCCTAAAGGATCAATGAGAATATTATGCGGTTTTATATCACGGTGAATGATATGGTTTTGATGGGCATGGGATATTGCCGATGTAAGCTGCTTCATAATATTGAGTGTTTTTTCCACCGGCAGCGATGAATTATGTTGTATGTATTGTTTTAATGTTTGGCCTTCTACGTACTCCATGACAATATAGTAGAGATCTTGTTCTTCGCCAACATCATAAATGCTGACAATATTAGGATGAACCAAGCTTGTTGCAGATTGAGCTTCACGATGAAATCTGCGAATAAATTCTTCATCATTTGCAAAATCAAGGCGGAGCATTTTCACTGCTACATCCCGGTCTAAAATCATATCATGTGCTAAATAGACGTTGGCCATACCTCCGCCGCCAATCATTTCGAGAATCTTATAGCGGCCGCTGACTCGTTTCCCTATCATCATGTTCATTCACCACTTTCGCATGAATCATAAAATTCTACAATAACAAGGGTGATGTTATCCTCGCCACCATAAAGGTTAGCGAGTTCAATCAGACGGGAAGCTTTTTGTTCTAACGGAAATTCCTGAATCAAAACTTCAACAAGTTCTTCTTCTTTTACTTTGTTGGACAATCCGTCAGAGCATAAAAGAAGCAAGTCTCCTTCTTCAAAGGTAATCGTCTTAATATCCATTTCGACATTTAATTCTGTTCCTAACGCCCGTAATAACAAGTTTTTCCGCGGATGATGCTCAGCATCTTCTTTCGAAATTTGCCCGGAACGAACCAACTCGTTAACTAAAGAATGGTCTTCAGTAATCTGCTTAAAGCCCATCTCATTGGACATATAGCAACGGCTATCCCCGATATTTGCAATGGTTGTAAATCTGTTCGTACAAATGGCTGCTACAATGGTCGTCCCCATTCCTTCACATTCCTGATGGTTTTGGGCATGCTGAAAAATTTTGCTGTTCACCATATTTATGTGATCACGGATCCAAGTTTCGGCAGCTTCAGCAGTAGCGATTACCGCTGTGTTTTCCCAATATTCCTTAAGATTTGAGATTGCCATTTCACTCGCCACATCGCCAGCTCGGTGGCCGCCCATGCCATCAGCGACAATAGCAAGGCGCTGGCCGGCCTTATTGACAAAAATTCCGCCATTGTCTTCATTATGTTGGCGAATTTTCCCTTGGTCTGTCATAAAAACAGCTTTCATTCTTTATCTCGTCTCCTCTTTCCGCTCCTTAGCACGAAGCTGGCCACATGCTGCATCGATATCATGCCCGTGCTCGCGGCGAATCGTTACATTGATTCCATGTTTTTTTAATGTATTTTCAAATTCAAATATTTGATTCCTAGGAGTTCGTACATAATCCCGCTCGGGAACATAGTTAACAGGAATTAAATTAACATGACATTTGATTCCTTTAATTAATTTTGCTAACTCTTCAGCATGTTTAACTTGATCGTTCACACCGCCAAATAATCCATATTCAAAACTGACTCGTCTTCCTGTTTTCTTAATGTAATAGCGCACTGCTTCCATTAAGTCAGGCAAATTATAGGCACGATTAATTGGCATAAGCTTGCTTCTAATCTCCGTATTCGGTGCATGAAGAGAAATTGCAAAATTAATTTGCATGTTCTCGTCTGCGAAATCATAAATCTTTGGAATGATTCCACTCGTTGAGACGGTTATATGACGTGCGCCAATATTTAAGCCATTTTCATGATTGACAATCTTGAGAAAAGAAAGCATATTGTCATAGTTATCGAATGGTTCTCCAATCCCCATGATAACAATCGAGCTTACTCTTTCTTCTGTTTCATCAAGAGCTTGTTGTACTTTTACCACTTGAGCGACAATTTCCCCAGCTTCCAAATTCCGTTTTAAACCACCGAGCGTTGATGCACAAAAAGTACAGCCAATCCGACAACCTACCTGTGTCGTTACACAAACTGAATTTCCATACTCATGACGCATTAACACTGTTTCGATGGAAAAACCATCCTTTAACTCAAATAAAAACTTAATCGTACCATCTGAAGATGTTTGTTGGATAATCGTTTTTAACGTGGTTAATACAAATTGTTCGTCGAGTTTCTCCCGTAATCCTTTCGAAAGGTTTGACATTTCCTCGAACGATGCTACTCTTTTTTTGTATAACCAATCAAAGACCTGTTCGGCACGAAATGGTTTCTCACCATTTTCTGCTAACCAAACTCTTAATTCCTCAAGCCGAAGCGAATAAATAGAACGCTTATCCTCACTTGGTGTTTCATTCTGTGATGTGACTATATTTTCCAAATTTCTACACCTTCTTCCTTAGGCAAGCTATATAAAATCCATCTGAACCAAAGTCCTGTGGCAATATTTGCAGAGAAAAACCGTTAACCAAAGCCCGTACAGCTTCCGGCATCCGGTCTGACAAAGTTATATCGCCAGAGAATTCCGGATACTCCTTTAAAAAGTTTTCAACAACCTGCTGATTCTCTTCTTTATCTATCGTACATGTACTATATACAAGAATTCCATCTTTTTTTAGTAATGGAGCAACGGATTTAAGCAAATTTGTTTGAATTTCTTGAAGCCTGCCTAGATCTTCTTCTTTTTTTGTGTATTTCATATCAGGCTTCCGCCGCATGACACCGAGTCCAGAGCATGGGGCGTCTAATAATATTTTGTCAAATGTTTCGCTTTCAAACTGCTCCTGAACCTTCCTTGAGTCAAGGGCTTTTGCATCTATATTATTCAAGCCTAACCGTGCTGCGTTTTCTTTAATCAGCTTTACTTTATGTTCATGAAGATCAAGAGAATAGACTGAACCTGTAGCATTTAGACGTTCAGCTATATGGGTTGTCTTACCTCCAGGTGCAGCACAAGCATCTAACACTTTTTCATTTGACTGGATGCCTAAAGCATAAGCCACCAGCATCGAGCTCTCATCCTGTATCGTTAACAAACCCTCTTTAAAAGCTTTGGAAGAGGCAAGATTACCCCGTAAAGCTTTGATTGCCTCTGGAATAATCGGGCTCTTTTCAACTGCAAAACCCTCTTCCTCCAAACGGGAGATACACTCTTCACGGCTAATTTTCGTTAAATTGACCCGAGCTGTTTGGAGTGGTGCAGTTAAATTCATTTCGCACATATCTGTTGCTCTAGTGAACCCTAATTGGTCAACCCATCGTTTTACTAACCAAAGCGGATGACTCGTCTCGATTGCTAATCGTTCGACTGGATCGTTTATTTCTTTAAGATCTCGTAATCCACTTCGTTGAATGTTTCGCAATACTCCGTTTACCAAACCAGAAATCCCTTTATGGCCGCGTTTTTTGGCAATCTCAACAGCTTCAAAAATCGCAGCTCGATCAGGAATCTTATCTAAATAAATCATTTGATAAAGGGTTATTCTTAATAAATTAATCACCCAGCTCTCCAGCTTTTTATTATTTTTCAAAAAGGGCTCTAAATAAAAATCCAATGTCATCTTACGCTGTAATGTCCCGTAGGTTAGTTCAGTTAACAAGCCGACATCGATTTTGTCTAGGTGATTTTTTTCAATTGTTTTATTGAGTAACAAATTGCTATATGCTTGATTTTTATCGATTGCCTCAAGCAGCTCCACTGCTGTTTCCCGAACATTTTTTTTGATTGTCTTCATGTTAATGTCTAATCCCCTATCTGATCACCGACGCTAATTGAGACTTTTCCTTGCAAAAATTGTTCAGTGGTCATTTTCTTTTTTCCAGCAGGCTGAATTTCCGTAATTTTTAGCGCCGTTTGATCTCCGGTTGCAATGACGATTCCGTCCTTGTGAATATCAATAACAGTACCTGGTTCAGCCTGTTTCTCCGTGTTCAGCTTACGTGACTGCCAAATCTTTAACGGCAAGTCATTCCAAATGGTATAGGCTACAGGCCATGGATTTAACCCTCTAATTTGGTTATAAATTTCTTCACCAGGCTTGGTCCAATCAATTTTTTCTTGCTCCCGTTTAATGTTAGGTGCAAATGTCGCTTCTTCCTCATTTTGTGGTATCGGTGTCAGTTCACCGGCAATAAGCTTTGGCAGTGTTTCTAGCAAGAGCTCCGACCCAAGTTTACTTAACTTATCATGTAATGTTCCAACATTATCGTCTTCGGTAATCTCTACCTCCGCCTGAGTCAATATATCGCCTGCATCCAATTTTTCTGCCATATACATGATCGTAATTCCCGTTTTCTTTTTACCAAGTAAAATCGAATAATGAATCGGGGCCCCGCCGCGAAGTTCAGGGAGCAATGAAGCATGGACATTAATGCAGCCATACTTCGGTGCTTCAAGTAATTCCTTTGGCAGGATTTGCCCAAAGGCAGCTGTTACCACTAAATCTGGTTGTAGTGCTAAAATTGGTGCCAATTCTTCGGGACGACGGATTTTTTCAGGTTGAAACACTGGAATCCCTTTCGTTTGAGCTTCCACTTTAACAGGAGGCGGTGTCATGATTTTTTTCCGGCCGACCGGTCTATCCGGCTGCGTAACAACTGCAATCACATCATACCCATGATCGATCAGTGATCTTAAAACGGGCACTGAAAAATCAGGAGTCCCCATAAAAACTATTTTCGTCATGCCTGCTCGCCTCCTTCAAGCTCATTTTCATCAATATATTTGGTTATTTTAGAGGTAAACAATACACCATCTAAATGATCAAGTTCATGTTGGATCGCTCTTGCTAAAAATTCCTCCGCTTCGATTACGAAGGTTTTTCCTTTACGGTCTTGAGCCTTTACCTTTACATAATTGGCCCGGGTTACTTCTCCATACACTCCTGGAAAACTCAAACAACCTTCTGGTCCTGTTTGTTCCCCTGTTGCCTCAAGGATTTCAGGATTGATTAACTCAATTGTCCCGAAATCATCGTCAATATCGACGATGGCAATTCGCTGTTTTAAGCCAATTTGGGGTGCAGCCAATCCAACTCCATCAAATTCGATCATTGTTTCATACATATCATTTAATATTTTTGCAAGCTTCTTATCGAAGACCGTTACTTGATCACAGTTTATTTCTAAAATTTCTGCGGGATAAGTTACTATTTTTCTTATTGCCAATTCCGTTCCTCCATCTTTTATCTCATATATACATTTTCTACTAAAAAAACCTTCTTCATAACCTTACATCAAAATATGTGGATTCATATCAATTGAGATTTGCAGGCCGTTTTTTCCGGTTTCTTGCAAAAATTGTGAACTAATTTTTTTCAATGAATTTCTTAGCTCTGGTTCCCGTTTGTATTTTATCAAACATTGATAGCGATATCTATCTTTGATCCTTGGGATCGGTGAGGCTACTGGACCTAAGACAGCTGCTTTGTTGGAAAGAGATTTTCGTAAAAAATGGGTGATTTTCTCTGTGACAGATACAACCTCCATTAATTCCGTATGGCTGACCGTAACGAGTGCTAAATAATAAAATGGCGGGTATTGATGAGTTTTGCGCATCATCATTTCCTTCGCATAAAACTGGTCGAAATCTTGATCACCCGCTAATTCGATGCTGTAATGATCAGGTGTATAAGTTTGAATGACGACTTCACCTGGAAGATGGTGCCTGCCTGCTCTTCCGCTCACTTGAGTCAGGAGCTGAAACGTCTTTTCGGATGATCTAAAATCCGGCAGATGCAGCATCGTATCTGCAGATAGGACCCCTACTAGCGTTATATTCGGAAAATCAAGCCCTTTTGCAATCATTTGTGTGCCTAGTAAAATATCAGCCTTGCCTTCCTGAAACTCGGTTAACAACTTTTCATGTGAGCCTTTGCGGGTAGTGGTATCCACATCCATCCGGATTACCCTTGCATCTGGCAATAGCTTACCAAGCTCTTCTTCTACCTTTTGTGTCCCTGTTCCGAAATAGCGAATATGTTCACTTTGGCATTCAGGGCAATGCTTTGGAGTTCTAGTCTCAAAACCACAATAATGACATTTCATATTGTCCTGTACACGGTGGTAGGTTAAGGAGATCTCACAATGAGGACAAAGAACAACGTATCCGCAGTCTCTGCACATAACAAATGAAGAGTGACCACGTTTATTCAAAAAGAGTACTGTTTGTTGTTTTTTTTCCAAGCGGTCCTGAAGCTTCTCAAATAATTCCCTCGAGAACATCGAGCGATTTCCGGCGCGGAGCTCCTCTCGCATATCAACAATTTGGACGGAAGGCAATGCTTGATCATTCATTCGCTTTGATAAAGTTAATTGCTGATAAACCCCTTTTTGAGCCCGGGCAAATGTTTCTAACGAAGGAGTCGCACTGCCAAGGACAACCGGACATTGGTATCGTTCAGCTCGATGAATGGCCACATCCCTAGCATGATAACGAGGATTTTCCTCCTGTTTATAACTTGTTTCATGCTCTTCATCAATGATGATAATTCCTAAATTTTCAAATGGTGCAAAGATTGCTGACCTCGCACCGACAGCGACACGGACCTCTTTACGCTGAATCTTTCGCCATTCATCATATTTTTCCCCTTGAGATAGACCACTGTGTAAAACGGCAACAAGATCTCCAAATCTCTCCTTAAAGCGGTTGACCATTTGCGGTGTTAACGAAATTTCCGGGACGAGAACAATAGCTTCTTTCCCTTTTTCAATGACTTCTTGAATGGATTGAAGATAGATTTCTGTTTTTCCGCTTCCCGTTACACCATACAATAAAAATACCTCATGTCGATCTTCCCTTATCGTAGAAAGAATCGGCTTGATAGCCGCTGCTTGTTGATCGGTTAATGATAATGGTGTGGTTTTGTTAAATTCTCGTTCAGCATATGGATCTCGATACACTTCTTTTTCCTGGATCAAAAGAATGCCTTTATCAACCAAGCCTTTAATGGTTGCCAGGCCAACTGACAAATTCACTTGAAGCTTACGAGATTCAATCGGTACCGGATGTTCGATAAAATAGTCCAGCAATACTTGCTGCTTTATGCCCTTAATATTGTTTTCTTTTTCAAACTGCATTTGCTCAGTTGAAATTTTCGGGAATATAAAGGAGAGGCGCTTTTTCTTAACTTTCTCTTTTACTTCATAAATTACTTCTATGTTCCCATTGGCCGCCTCTTTTTTTATCACATTGATGACATTCTGCTTAAGCGCATCATTCCATAATAAGGACCCTCCCTCATTGAAGAAGGGCTGTAGTAGAGGAGAGATGTCTTCTACATTTGCATGGGGAGCTAGCTGAATTTTCTTTTCATATTGTGCTTTTAAAGCGGCCGGGAGCATAGCTTGAAATGCGGAAATTTTTGTAGACAGCACTTGCTCGGTTAGCCAATCCCCCAGTTCCAACAGCTCCTTATTAAGGACAGGTGTCAAATCCATCGGTTCGATAATTTCTTTTAATTTTTCAATATCATATGTTGAAGTATCTTTAACTTCCAAGACAAACCCCTGTATGTTTCGGGGGCCAAATGGAACAACAACCCTCATTCCCGGTTCGATCAAGCCTCTCCATTGTTCGGGAATGAGGTAATCAAAGCCTTTATCGATTTGTTTTGCAGCTACATCAACGATTACACTCGCTATATTCATGTTCCCTCATCCTATAATTGCAGCGATATTTGTTCCAATATTTTTTGGGCAACCTGATTCTTTGACATGAGCGGTAATTCAATACTTGTCCCGTCCTTTTTATAAATGGTAACAATATTGGTTTCCGTTCCAAAGCCGGCACCAGCTGTTTTAACATTGTTGGCTACAATCATATCTGCATTTTTCTTCTTTAATTTTCCCATCGCATATTCCTCAACCTGCTCGGTTTCAGCCGCAAACCCCACCAAAATTTGACCAGTCTTTTTTTGACCAAGCTCAAATAAAATATCTTTTGTTCGTTCTAATTCAAGCACCTTTTCTCCGGGTTGCTTCTTCATTTTATGGTCATGACTAACCTTTGGACGGTAATCGGCTACTGCTGCGGTTTTAATCACGATATCAGCCGTTTCATATTGATCCATAACAGCTTGATACATGTCTTCAGCACTTTCTACATTTACAATTGAAACTCCATTTGGAGCAGGGATATTAACCGGGCCAGAGATTAACACAACCTGTGCGCCTTCATTTGCCGCTTCCTCAGCAATTGCATACCCCATCTTTCCAGTTGAATGATTGGTAATAAAGCGAACGGGGTCTATTTTTTCCCGGGTAGGTCCTGCAGTGACGATGACTTTTCGTCCGGCAAGCTTCGTTTTCTTTCGATTAAAAAATTCACCAACAAGCTCGATGATTTTTTCTGGTTCTTCTAATCTCCCTTTGCCAACGTAACCACAGGCTAAATAACCTTCGCTTGGTTCAATGAACCGGTACCCAAATTCGGCCAGTGTTGCGATGTTTTTCTTGACCGCTGGGTGATCATACATATGAACATTCATCGCTGGTGCAATCCAAACTGGTGCCTGTGTGGCCAGCAAGGTTGTCGAAATCATATTATCGGCGATCCCCCCGGCAATTTTCCCAATTGTATTTGCGGTTGCAGGGGCTACAATAACTAGATCAGGCCAATCGGCTAGGTCGATATGGGCGATAACCTTTGAATTTTTCTCGTCAAATGTATCTGTATAAACATCGTTCTTTGATAATGCTTGAAAAGTTAATGGTGTTACAAATTTAGCCGCAGCGTCACTGAGGATAACTTTTACATTTGCTCCCGCTTGAGTCAGCTTGCTTGTTAGTGCTGCAGCCTTAAAGACTGCGATACCACCGGTCACACATAGTAAAATCTTTTTCCCGTTTAACATATATGTACCCTCCACCTATTACTATTTCTTTCTTTCATTATGCAAGAATACCAAATTTTTTTCATTAAAATAAACCAAAAAATCGAAACTCACCATTTGAAAAGCCTCTTAAAAAAATAACAACCTTTTCAGGTTGTTATCTAAGTTACTATTATTCAGAAATAGGTTCACCTTTTTTAGGTTCGTTTGTAAATGTTAGTTTACCCGCATAGATTTCTTCTAAAGATCTGCCCACATTTTTATGAGAAACGTACTTTGTAAGCTGATAGTCATCTGTTTCTTGAAGATTTCTGGCACGCTTAGCCGCAACAGAAACTAATGAGTATTTTGAATCAATCTTAGTTAATAAAGAATCAATAGAAGGATATAGCATAATTAATCAACCTCCAGCATTTTTTTATAGCGTTTTTCAATTCGTGTTCTACGGCAATGCTCTGCAATGACAATTGCTTTAATTTTTTCAACAGCGTGATCGACTTGATCATTTTCAACAACATAATCGTAAAGAGACATCATTTCGATCTCTTCTTTGGCGACCGTCATTCGATTATTAATGATCTCCTCTGTCTCTGTTCCCCTTGTGGTAATTCGATTTTTAAGCTCACTGAGGCTTGGTGGAGCTAGGAAAATAAATAAACCGTCAGGGAATTTCTCCCTCACCTGCTGCGCCCCTTGTACCTCAATTTCAAGAAATACATCTTTTCCATTTTCCAGTGTCTCTCTTACATAATCAACCGGTGTCCCATAGTAATTCCCAACAAATTCAGCATACTCCAGGAGCTTTCCTTGCTTAATTAGCTCTTCAAATTCTTGCCTAGATTTAAAGAAATAATCCACTCCATCTACTTCGCCCTCACGTGGTGCTCTTGTCGTCATCGAAATCGAATACTCGAAAGCGGTGTCTGGCTGGGAAAAAATCGCTTTCCGCACGGTCCCTTTTCCAACTCCGGAAGGCCCGGAAAGAACGATTAACAAGCCTTTATCGCGCATATTTGTAAATCCTACCCTTCATCAATGATATCCTCACGGTTATTTAATCTATGTGCAACTGTTTCTGGTTGAACAGCAGATAAAATTACATGATCGCTATCCATAATCATCACGGCGCGTGTCCGTCTGCCGTAAGTAGCATCAATCAAAGACCCACGTTCTCTGGCATCTTGGATAATTCGCTTAATCGGTGCGGATTCGGGACTTACGATAGAAATTATTCGGTTAGCGGAAACAATATTGCCAAAACCGATATTAATTAATTTGATCCCCATGATAATCCCCCTATTATCTAAATTATTCTTACCGCGGGCATCTCTCCCTAAACCGCTCTATTCAATATTCTGAACTTGTTCTTTTATTTTCTCGATTAAGCTCTTCATTTCAACCACTTCCGCAGCTATGGATGAATCATTCGATTTGGAACCAATTGTATTTACCTCTCGGTTCATTTCTTGAACAAGAAAATCAAGCTTTCTTCCAACTGGTTCATCAAGCAACAATATTTTCTCAAATTGCTGAATGTGACTATTTAATCTTTTCAACTCTTCATTGATATCTACTTTTTCAGCAAAGATCGCTACTTCGGTTAAGATTCTCACATCATCAATTTGCCCAGCGAGAAATTCCTGCATTCGTTTTGTCAATCTTTCCTTATATTGTGAAACGACAACAGGAGTATATTCCTTGAGCTGGATTAGGCGGTTCTTCATTTGCGATATATGATCAGAAATGTCTTGTTGCAAGGCTTCTCCTTCAACCTGTCTCATTTGCTTAAGCCCTAGGACTGCATCTTCAACAGCTGAAATGACCAAGCTTTCAAGCTCATCATTTTCCTCTTCATATTCTTCAATACTAATCATTTCTTCTCGGGCTACGAGTTCCTTCAAAGAAATAGTATCAGTCAATCCGTATTTTTGTTTAATCGAGTTTATGTATTGATAATATTCATCTAGAAGAGCCCAATCAATATGGACCTTACGATTCGTTATCGCTTCACCGGACAACGTCACAAATACTTCGACTCTTCCTCTAAGTATATGTTCACTAAGTTTCTTTTTCAATTTATCTTCTATTTTTAATAGTTGTCTTGGCATTCGAAAATTAAATTCACAAAAACGGTGGTTTACCGTCTTTACTTCAACAGTAATGGAGCATCGTTCGGACTCCTTTTTACTGCGACCAAAACCTGTCATGCTTACGACCATTTACCACACATCCAATCTATGAAGAAAATCAAAAAAGCGGGAAAAGAAAAATTGTTGATACCAAACTGATATGTATGAAATAAAGAAAAGCGTAAGCGCCCGGGTAGCGCACGACAGGACTGGAGCACACCGACTGAGATAAAGGAAACACGAAGAGCGAAGCGATTCGATGTTGACTTATCGTAGGGAGGTGGGCGAAGTCCGCTGGGCGCTGAAGCTAGACACTTAAAGAAAAGGTAATAGAGACTCCCCTATTACCTTTTGGATTATATCATACTTTATTTTGTTTTTCTTGCGAAAAATGAACCTGCTAGTAAAAAAGTTGGAATCGAGGATAAAGCAGTAATTAAGAACCAATCTCTTAGCTTAATGGGAACGGTATGGAATATTGGCTGTAACGGTGGATAGTAGATGACCACAAGCATTAATACCAACGATGAAATAACCGCAAATACTAAGTACTTATTCCCAAATGGATTTCTGGATAAAACAGAACGCTCGCTTCGGCAATCAAAAACATGAATTAACTGTGCCATTACTAGGGCAGCAAAAGCAACAGTCTGGGCATAAGCAAGATTAGATGGATCCCGATAGGTTGTAATAAAGGCGACTAAGGTTACTACCCCAATTAGGAACCCTCTTGAAATAACCTTCCAGCCTAAGCCCCTTGCAAATACGCCCTCCTTTGGACTGCGGGGTTTTCGTTTCATTACATTTTCTTCAGGCTGATCTAAGCCCAGTGCCATTGCCGGCAAACCATCCGTAACGAGATTCACCCATAAAATTTGAATCGGAACTAATGGTAACGGCAAGCCCATCAACATCGCAAACAGCATGACTAATATTTCACCGACATTTGAAGCCAGCAAGTAGCGAATAAACTTACGAATATTTTCATAGATGTTACGGCCTTCCTTAATCGCTGCTTTAATCGTTGCAAAATTATCATCAAGGAGAACGAGCGATGATGCTTCCTTCGCTACATCCGTTCCGGTTATCCCCATTGCTACACCAATATCAGCTGCTTTTATTGCCGGGGCATCGTTTACTCCGTCCCCAGTCATCGCCACGACATGTCCTCGGTTTTGCAAGGCCTTAACGATCTTCAGCTTATGCTCAGGAGATACTCGTGCAAAAACAGAGACATCCTCCACCACTTCCTCAAGCTCATCGATCGACATATCTGACAAAGCTTTCCCTTCCATCACTTTGCTTTTTCCAGTAAGGATGCCAAGTTGCTTGGCAATCGCTTTCGCGGTAATGATATGATCACCTGTTATCATCACCGTTTTGATTCCAGCTTCACGACATTCCTTAACCGCCTGTTTTACTTCAGGACGAGGCGGGTCAATCATTCCCTGTAAACCAATAAAGATTAAATCCTTCTCTGCCTCTGTTTCATGTAAAATCACTGTATTTTCAGGGATTGGCTTAAAGCCGATTGCGATATTTCGCAGCGCTTGTGAAGCCAAGTCATTGATGGCAGTTTGAACGGTCAGCTTTGTTTCCGTAGAAAGATACTGGGTTCGATTATCCGAAAGGATCGATTGACATTTTCCCAACAGCACATCAGGAGCACCCTTTGTTACAATAAATTGTTTTCCGCTCTGATCTTTTACTACCACACTCATCATTTTTCTCGTTGAATCAAAAGGGAATTCATGAACGATTTCAAACTGATTTAATAATTGCTTTCGATCATAACCAGCTTTCATGGCCGCAACAAGTAATGCGCCCTCTGTTGGATCTCCATCAATAATGTAGTCATTATTTTTCTGCGCTATTTCGGCATGATTGCAGAGCATTCCAAACATCAGCATTTGTTGTAGAGCTTTTTCATTATTAAGGCTAATCGGCTGGTCCTTATGATAAAAGGTTCCCTTAGGCTCATAACCAACACCATCAACTGTCCAAAACTTGCCTCCGCTCCATAAATGGGTAACGGTCATTTTGTTTTGGGTCATCGTTCCGGTTTTATCTGAGCAAATAACCGAGGCACAGCCAAGTGTTTCCACGGCTGGCAGCTTACGAACGATGGCATTTTTCTTTATCATCCTTTGAACCCCTAAGCTCAAAGCAACGGTAACGATCGCTGGCAGTCCTTCCGGAATGGCTGCCACTGCCAGAGAAACGCCAGCTAAAAACATTGTATAAAGATCATGCCCCTGCATGACACCCAATACAACGACAAGGACTGTTAATAAAAGGGCCGCGATAATTAATATTTTTCCTAATTGTTCCAAACGGCGCTGTAAAGGGGTATCCATTGTTTCCGCATTTTGCAGAAGGTTGGCAATTTGCCCCATTGCCGTTTTCATTCCTGTTGCACATACAACCCCAATTCCACTGCCTCTCGTTACCATCGTACCCATGAATGCCATATTTTCTAAATCGCCAATTCCGATGTTTTCTTCGTGTTTTAACGAGTCTGTATGTTTTTGAACCGGCAAGGATTCTCCCGTTAAAGCCGATTCCTCAATCTCTAAACTTTTTGAGTCTATTAATCTTACATCAGCACCAATGCGATCCCCGCTTACAAATTTAATGATGTCCCCTGGTACGATTTCTTTGGAAGGAATCTTAACCCAACTTCCACCCCGCAATACGGTAACTTGAGGGGCTGATAATTCCTTTAATGCTTGCAGCGACTTTTCTGCTTTTCTTTCTTGAAAAAAGCCAAGAAATCCATTGACAATAACGATGGCAATAATCGCAATCGCATCAATATACTCACCTAATAATCCCGAAATTAATGTGGCAGCAAGAAGAACCAGTACCATGAAGTCTTTAAATTGACTTAAAAAAAGAAGCAAGGCGGATTGCTTTTCCCCTTCTTCGAGTTCATTATATCCGTACTGTTTTCTACGTTTTTTCACATCTTCTTCGGATAATCCTAAAGATAGGTCGGTGTTTAACGCTTCTTCTACATCATTTCTACTCATTTCATGGAACTTCATCCGGCCATCTCACTTCCTCCTTATATATACAAACAAACATATCTAAGTAAAGCTTATTCAGACTCGTCCAAAAAAATGATATGATAATTAGAAAAGCGGCTATGCCGCTGTACATAAAGAAAAGGATGTAATAAACATGTCTTTTGATGGATTATTTACGAGAGCGATAACGAACGAACTTACCCTTGCCCTTAAAGGGGGCAGAATTAATAAAATACATCAACCTTTTCCTAATGAACTGCTATTGGTGATCAGGGCGAACGGAAAAAACCACCGTCTTCTATTGTCCATCCACCCAAGCTACGCCAGAGTTCAATTGACAAATGAGACGTATGAAAATCCTAATGAACCACCGATGTTCTGCATGCTCATGCGCAAGCATTTGGAAGGCTTTATTTTAGAAGATATCCACCAGGTTGAACTCGATCGAATCATCGTTTTCGAGGTAAAAGGAAGAAACGAGCTTGGAGATCTTTCTTATAAACAGTTAATTGTAGAAATAATGGGACGCCACAGCAATGTAATTTTAGTAGATAAAGAACGGCAAATCATTCTAGACAGCATTAAACATGTTTCTTTTGCTGTGAATACACACCGGGCTATTTTACCTGGTCAGCCTTACATTCTTCCGCCAAAACAGGATAAGCTGAATCCGTTCCAGCTGAATGAAGAGGAAATTCTAAGAAAGCTGGATTTCAATGCAGGCAAGCTCGATCAACAGTTGGTCCACGGCTTTGCTGGGATTTCACCTCTATTTGCAAAAGAGGTGGTTTTTCAAGCTGGTTTAGCCAATCGGTTAACCTTGCCAAAAACCTTCATGACGATGATGAGCAATATCGAAAAGCATCGCTATAGCCCAGCAATTACTATGAGCGAAGGGAAAGAATCATTTTATTTATTTCCACTGGGGTACGTAAACGGGGAGTCTAAATCATTTGCTAGCTTAAGTGAAATGCTGGATCGTTTTTATTTTGGAAAAGCACAAAGAGACCGCGTTAAGCAGCAGGCAACCGACCTATTGCGTTTTATTATTAATGAAAAAGAAAAAAATGAAAAAAAGATTGGAAAATTAGAAACAACGATAAGTGAGGCTGAAAAAGCCAATGAATATCAGCTATATGGCGAATTGTTAACCGCAAATTTATTCGCTGTTAAAAAAGGAATGAAACAAATTGAGGTTATCAATTACTATGATGAAAACGGGGCAAGCTTAACGATTCCGCTTGATCCCCAAAAAAGTCCTTCGGAAAATGCGCAAAGACATTTTAGTAAATACCAAAAAGCAAAGAACGCTTTAGAGATCGTGAAACAGCAAATTGACCTGGCACAGGAAGAGGTGGCCTATTTCGACTCACTGCTCCAGCAAGTTGAAGCAGCCTCCACGAAAGATATTGAAGAAATTCGCGAGGAATTAGTAGAGGGCGGCTACATTCGTGATCGGCGTAAACGCCAGCATAAAAAGCCACAATCCACCAAACCTGTTTTGGATTTTTACGTTTCCACAGATGGGACCGAGATGATTGTTGGTAAAAATAATAAACAAAATGACTATTTGACGAATAAATTAGCAGCAAGGGATGATGTTTGGCTCCACACAAAGGATATCCCTGGATCCCATGTTGTGATTCGCAGTAAAGCCCCTTCAGAGGAGACGATTCTTGAAGCGGCAAAACTTGCGGCCTATTACAGCAAGGCACGAACTTCAAGCTCTGTCCCTGTTGACTATACTTTGGTCCGCCATGTTAAAAAACCGAGCGGAGCAAAGCCGGGCTTTGTCATTTATGACCATCAACAGACCGTTTATGTGACTCCTAGTGAAGAACTGGTGTTGAAATTAAAAAAATAACCAAAAATGCTGGCTATTAAAGTCAGCATTTTTTTTGATACATAATTTCTTTGTTTTTCTGCACCCTATTTTTTAGGAGGTGGCGGATATGACCGAACCACAGCAACCAGGAAGTAAAGATTTGCCTGATTTTAAAGAGCTAAATGATCGGGTTATCGCTAACCATTCAAACGGCCCGTTTTTAGTCATTAAAACTAATCTCGATCCAAAGGATGCAACCGAAAATAATCCATACTATCAGAACAAGGACCAAACCGATCGACAGGCTTTCTTAGATTTCTTCGAGGAGTAGATGCTTGGATGGATAAAACATTAGGATATTTACGAGAAATTTTATCAAATTATACAGATCAATATGATATAGGGAAAAGGATTTATAAAAAGCTAGTCGGTCATAATTTCCATGGTGAAGGAGCTTTTGTAAAAGCTCTAGACCAGGAGGAAATTGATTTTTTGGACCGCATTCTCCCGGATGAGATCAATTACGCCAAGGAAGAGCAGGACTCAGAACGTGCGCGGCAGTTAAATGAGGTTTATGAGCTGCTTTTTTAAGTAGTTTGAGTGGACCTTTCTGGTTTATTTGCCATTTTGGGAGTTTTATTTGCCGATTTGGGAGTTTTATTTGCCAAAAATTACTTTTTATTTGCCAGTTCTCGATTTGTATTTGCTAAAATTGAGGTTTTATTTGCCGATGACACAATCCAGACACAATATCAATTGCAAAAAAGAGGATAAACCCACCACACACACTAGGTTTATCCTCTCCTCAATTTAATTATTAAGCAAACTGCTTGCCCCATTCGGCTGGGTCGACGCGCCATGCAGCAAGTGTCGCCATATCAGCCTCACGAACATACCCTTTTGCTTCAGCCACCTCAGCCAAAGTCGTAAAATCCGTTAAGGAAAATGCCTTAACCCCGGCTTCCGCAAGCATTTCTTCACCCTTTGCCAGCTGGTATGTAAAGATGGAAACGACACCGAGCACCTCACAACCGGCTTCACGCAAAGCTTCAACAGCGGTAATCACGCTGCCGCCAGTGGAAATTAAATCTTCGACCACAACTACCTTCTGTCCTTCTGAAACCCGACCTTCAATTTGATTGCCCTTGCCATGCCCCTTCGCCTTCGAGCGAACATAGCACATTGGTAAATCAAGCAAATCGCTCACCCATGCCGCATGCGGAATCCCTGCAGTTGCAGTCCCTGCAATTACTTCGACACCAGAAAAATGTTCGACAATCAATTCCTTTAAACCATTGGCGATTTCCTTACGAACCTCAGGAAAAGATAAAGTTAATCTATTATCACAGTAGATTGGCGAACGAAGGCCTGAAGCCCATGTGAACGGGTCGTTCGGTTGCAATGCTACTGCTTCTATTTCTAATAATCTTTCAGCAATTAAACGTTTCATGTTAAACTTACCCCTTCCCATGCTCTCTTGATTTGAAAATAGCTTTCAACCGGGTCAGCTGCTTGTGTAATCGGTCGTCCCACCACAATCGCAGAAACCCCGGCCTGCTTCGCCGTTTCCGGAGTTGCAATGCGCTTTTGATCCTGCACAGCATCTGTGCTTAATCGAATACCTGGGGTTACCGTTAAAAAGTCAGGTCCTAAGCTAGAACGAATCTTTCCTGCCTCCCAAGTTGAACAGACTACTCCGTCCATTCCTGAACCTTGAGCCAAACCGGCATAATGAAGCACCGATTCCTCAATCGAAACCGGAATCAGCTGCTCGGACTGCATTTGTTGTTCAGATGTACTTGTCAACTGCGTGACCGCGATACATTTTGGCCGGACCAATCCAGAAGAAGTACCTGCTTCTAAGCCTTCAATGGCAGCCGTCATCATGGCGCTGCCGCCAGCGGCATGAACATTGACCAAATCAGCGCCAAGTCGAGCAAGACCTTTCATTGCTTTGTTAACCGTGTTTGGGATATCGTGAAGCTTTAAATCAAGAAATACTTGATGGTTTTTATCCTTTAATTCGGTGACAATTGATGGTCCTTCCTGATAAAACAATTCCATTCCTACTTTTACAAAAAGCGATTCGCTATCGTCAAACCGTTCAAGAAACTGGAATACTTGCTGCTTGGATGCAAAATCAAGCGCGATGATGAGTGAGTTGTTCATGTCGTCCCCAGCTCCTTCCGGTACATTCTGAAATATGGTCATAGCCTAATTTTTTCAATAAAGCAGGCAATTCCTCAATAATGGTTGGGCACACAAATGGGTCAACGAAATTTGCCGTTCCGACCGCTACCGCACTAGCCCCAGCGTAGAAGAATTCGATGACATCCTCAGCCGATTGAATACCGCCCATGCCGATGATTGGAATCGAGACGTTTTGGCTGACATCATGAATCATTCGGATCGCAACCGGCTTAATCGCAGGGCCTGAAAGTCCACCAGTGCGGTTCGCAAGAATTGGCTTCGCCGTTTTCAAATCAAGCTTCATTCCAAGCAGAGTATTGATCATGGTTAATCCGTCTGCTCCGCCTGCTTCAACCGCCTTCGCAATTTCAACAATATTGGTTACATTTGGAGAAAGCTTCACATAGACTGGAACACTCGAAACTTCCTTTACCAATTTTGTTAACCGTTTAGCTGTCTCAGGACAAGTCCCGAACGCGATTCCGCCTGTTTTCACATTAGGGCAAGAGATGTTCAGTTCCAAGGCATGTACGTTTGGTGCCGTGGAAATTTCCCGGGCAACTTCGACATAATCCTCTTCCTTTGAACCAGCGACATTCGCGATAATCGGCACAGAAAACCGTTCTGCAAGCCATGGCAGCTCTTGCGCCATTACTTTTTCTAAGCCGGGATTTTGTAAGCCAATCGCATTCAGCATACCTGCTTCCGTTTCAGCTACCCTTGGTGTCGGATTGCCAAAGCGAGGTTCGCTTGTTGTTGCCTTAATCATGATTGCCCCAAGTTGATCAAGATCAAATAACTGACTGTATTCTTTACCAAAGCCAAAGCATCCTGATGCCGGCATAACTGGATTTTTTAACGATATACCTGGTAATTCAATGTTTAAGGAACTCAAATGACTACCTCCCCTGCCCGAAAAACAGGCCCGTCAGTACAAACTTTCTTATAAGTATGGCCATCCGGATTGTCTCCTGTATGGCATACACAGGCAAAGCATGCGCCAATGCCGCAGCCCATTCGTTCTTCAAGCGATAAAAACACTTTTTGATTTGGAAAGCCTGTTTCTAATGCTCGTAACATTGGCGTGGGTCCACATGCATAAAGAGTATCAAACTCAATTCCTTCACTCTTAATAACATCTGTCACAAACCCGCGGTGACCATGGCTTCCATCCACAGTAGCGACAAAGGTTGCACCAAGAGCTGAGAATTTATTTTCATAAAAAACAACATTTTCATTTTGGAAGCCAAGGATGTGAATCACCTTGACTCCCTTCTTTACTAATTGCTTCGACAATTCATATAGCGGAGGGACGCCGATGCCTCCCCCAACTAATAGTGCGGTTTCGCCTGCGTTCGTTTCTTCAACTGGAAAACCATGGCCGAGCGGGCCTAACACATCAACCGAATCACCGCTTTTTTTCAGAGCCAAAAGCGACGTTCCCTTTGCCTCTTTGCGATAAATCATCGTAAATTGTTTATTCTGTTTATCAATATTAGAAATGCTAATTGGTCTTCTTAATAATGGATCAATTGCGTCTGCCACCTTCAAGTGAACAAACTGCCCAGGCTCATTCATATCGAGCACCATATCTCCTTGTAACGTTAGCTCATATATGGATTCTGCAATTTCGTGCTGTTCGATAACGATACATAGTTCTTTTTTGATCACATTAAGACCGCCTTTCGGACCTCAGGTGCACCTTCCATTGCATCTGCAGAGAAGGTCATTGATTCAATTACTCGGAGGATTGCATCTGCTGTATCCAATGATGTCAAACATGGAATTCCATTTTCAACTGATTCACGGCGAATCCGGAAGCCATCACGTTCTGGTTGTTTTCCTCTTGTAAAGGTATTGATAACTAGCTGCGCTTCTCCCTTACGAATTACATCAAGTAAATTCGAATCATTCGAATCGATTTTTTGGACAACCATAGCCGGGATACTGTTTTCTTGTAAGTAAGCGGCCGTTCCACTTGTTGCTAAAAGCTGATAGCCGATTGATGCAAAGCGTTTGGCAAGCTGCAAGGCTTCTGCCTTGTCTTTATCAGCTACGGTTAACAACACGGTTCCCGTTTTTTGAATATTCATTTTGGCAGCTACAAAGCCTTTGTATAGTGCTTTTTCAAAGGTTAAGTCTTTACCCATGACTTCCCCAGTTGATTTCATTTCAGGTCCAAGCGTGATGTCAACACGACGGAGCTTTTCAAATGAGAAGACTGGAACTTTGACATATACGCCTTTCTTTTCCGGAACTAAACCAGATTCATAACCTTGGTTTGCAAGGCTGTGACCTAGTATCACCTTTGTTGCGATGTTCGCCATCGGCACGTTTGTGATTTTACTTAGGAATGGTACAGTCCTACTAGAACGTGGGTTAACTTCAATGACGAATACATCTTCACCAGCAACCACGTACTGGATATTGAGAAGTCCAACGATCCCTAAACCTTTTGCAAGCTTCTCTGTGTACTCAATTAATTTTGCTTTGACTCCACTAGAGATTTTTTGTGGAGGATACACGGCGATTGAATCCCCTGAGTGAACTCCGGCACGCTCGATATGCTCCATAATTCCAGGGATGACAACATCCTTACCGTCACAAATCGCATCCACTTCGATTTCTTTTCCTGTTACATAGCGGTCGATTAGGATTGGATCAGAATTTTCTTTAACCGCATTTTTCATGTAATATCTTAATTCATCTTCTTTATTTACGATTTCCATTGCTCTTCCTCCTAGTACATAAGAAGGACGAACAAGAACCGGATAACCGATTTCGGTCGCAACCGCAACCGCTTCTTCTACAGTTAAAGCCGTTTTCCCTTTAGGCTGTGGAATGCCAAGCTGTGATAGAGCACTTTCGAATTGATTGCGGTCTTCAGTTCGGTCAAGATTTTCTAATGTAGTACCTAAAATCTTAACGCCTCTTTCCACTAATTGACCTGCAAGATTAATGGCTGTTTGGCCACCGAATTGGACTATAACGCCTTCAGGCTTTTCCAAATCGATAATGTGCATTACATCTTCTATCGTTAGTGGCTCAAAGTAAAGCTTATCTGAAATACTGAAGTCGGTCGAAACTGTTTCAGGGTTGTTATTAATAATAATCGCTTCATAACCTGCTTCCTTGATCGCCCATACAGCATGAACAGTGGAATAATCAAACTCAATCCCTTGACCGATGCGGATTGGCCCAGAGCCTAGGACGATTACGCTTTTACGATCCGTTACAAGTGATTCATTTTCTTCTTCATAGGTTCCATAGAAGTATGGTGTTTCCGATTCAAACTCCGCTGCACATGTATCAACCGTTTTATAAACAGGAACGATTCCAGCTTGAGTTCTCCAGTTATAAACATCTATTTCTTTCGCATTCCATTTTGCCGCTAAGGTTTTATCGGAGTAACCCATTTCTTTCGCTTTTCTGGTTACTTCTTCATCAAAGGCGTTCTGCTCGACAACCGTATCAAATTGAATGATTCCTTCAAACTTCTTTAGGAAAAATAGATCAATTTTTGACCATTCATGAATCGTTTCAATTGTAACACCGCGTTTAAGTGCCTCAGCAAGATAGAATAGGCGTTCATCTCCTGCTTTACGGATGCGTTTTTCAATTAACTCATCACTCATTTGGTCTGCTTCTTTAAGCTCAAAGTGATAGATTTTTGCCTCTAATGAACGAATCGCTTTTAATAACGATTCCTCAAAAGTACGGCCAATCGCCATAACCTCACCCGTTGCTTTCATTTGCGTGCCAAGCAAGCGGTTTGCTGATTCAAATTTATCAAATGGCCAGCGTGGAATCTTTGTTACGATATAATCCAATGCTGGTTCAAAGCAAGCATAGGTTTTACCTGTTACCGGATTCATCATTTCATCAAGCGTTAAGCCAACCGCAATTTTGGCAGCAAGCTTTGCAATTGGATAACCAGTTGCTTTAGATGCTAGTGCAGAGGAACGGCTTACCCGCGGATTTACTTCAATGATGTAGTAATTGAAGCTGTCTGGGTCAAGTGCTAATTGAACGTTACAGCCGCCTTCAATTCCTAAGGCACGAATGATTTTTAACGATACATTTCGGAGCATTTGGTATTCGCGGTCACTTAACGTTTGGCTTGGCGCTACAACGATGGAGTCGCCTGTGTGAATTCCAACTGGGTCAATGTTTTCCATGTTACAAACCACGATAGCATTGTCGTTACGATCACGCATCACTTCATATTCAATCTCTTTAAAGCCGGCAATACTTTTCTCTAATAAGCACTGATTTACCGGACTGTTTTTTAATCCGCTTGTAACGATTTCAATCAACTCGGCTTCGTTATGGCAAATCCCGCCGCCTGTTCCACCTAGGGTATAGGCAGGACGTACGATGATTGGATACCCAACTTCTCCAACAAAACGGTATGCTTCTTCTAAGCTATGAACGATATCACTTTCAGGGACAGGCTCGCTAAGTTCATTCATTAAATCTCTGAACAACTCGCGATCTTCTGCTTTCTTAATCGCTGATAATTTCGTTCCTAATATTTCGACATTTAATTCTTCTAGAATGCCGGACTCGGCCAATTGAACGGCTAAGTTTAATCCCGTTTGTCCTCCTAATGTCGGTACAAGCGCATCAGGACGTTCTTTACGGATAACTCTTGAAACAAACTCGACTGTAAGTGGCTCGATGTATACGGCATCGGCAATTTCAGTGTCTGTCATAATCGTTGCCGGGTTAGAGTTTACAAGAATAACGCGGTAGCCTTCTTCTTTAAGTGCCATACAGGCTTGAGTACCAGCATAGTCAAACTCAGCCGCTTGGCCGATGATTATCGGACCGGATCCAATCACTAAAATACTATTTATATCGGTACGTTTAGGCATTGTTTAGCACTCTCCCGTTCTCTTGTTTGTGTTGATCAATTAATTTTAAGAAACGATCAAATAATCCGTTCGTATCCTCAGGTCCAGGTGAAGCCTCAGGATGGAATTGAACTGTAAAAGCAGGGAATTCTTTGTGTTTTAAGCCCTCAACAGTTCCATCATTTAAGGCAATATGGGTTACTTCAAGGTTTGTTCCAGAAATCGATTCTTCTTCAACTGTATACCCGTGATTTTGTGAAGTTAAGGCCACTTTCCCTGTTGTTAAGTCCTTAACAGGGTGATTCGAGCCTCTGTGTCCAAACTTCATTTTTTCCGTGTTTGCACCGCATGACAGTGCAAATAATTGATGGCCTAGACAAATACCGAAGATTGGCACTTTTCCAAGTAGTCCAGCAATCATTTCTCTCGCTTCAGGGACACTTTTTGGATCCCCAGGTCCATTCGATAGCATGACGCCATCTGGGCTTAATTGCAAAATTTGCTCAGCGGTGAAGGAATAAGGAACAACAATTACGTCACAGTCGCGCTGATTTAATTCTCGTAAAATACCATGTTTCATCCCAAAGTCGACTAAAACCACTCTGTTTCCTCTACCTGGGCTCGCATAAGGTGCTAAAGTTGAAACCTGTTTAACTTGATCATTAGGAAGATCGCTTCCACGTAATTTTTCGAGCACAGCTGACGCATCTTCGTCAATGCTGCAAATTGCTCCCTTTAATGTTCCGTGATTACGGATAATTCTTGTTAATTTTCTTGTATCGATACCCGCGATTCCCGGGATATTTTTCATTTTAAAATAACCATTAAGCGTCATTTCATTGCGCCAGTTTGAAGGAAAGTCACTTGCTTCCTTAACAATAAATCCTTTAATTGCAGGTTGAATCGACTCAAAATCATCGCGATTAATCCCATAGTTCCCAATTAACGGGTATGTGAGTGTTACAATTTGACCACAATACGATGGATCCGAAAGAATTTCCTGATATCCTGTCATACCTGTGTTAAACACGACCTCGCCGATCGTATCCACTTCACTTCCAAATCCTTCCCCAATCATGATGGTTCCGTCTTCGAGTATCAATTGTCTTTTCATCTCTCCACCCTCTCCTTTTTCCATGCGATTTCACCTTCGACGATCGTTAGAACCGGCCAGCCCTTACATTCCCAGCCGTCAAACGGCGTGTTTTTCCCCTTAGAGAGGAAATTAGTTGAATCAATCGCCTCTAGATGCTGTAAATCTAGTAAAACTAAATCGGCATATGCTCCCACTTCCACTTTTCCATATGGAAGCCCGAATGCCTCAGCAGGCTTTATTGTTAAGAAATCAATTAATTCTTTGATTGTGATGATTCCTGTTTCGACAAAATGAGTGTACAAAAGCGGAAATGCTGTTTCTAGTCCAACAATTCCAAATGGAGCCAGCTGCATCCCTTCCCTTTTTTCCTCAGCAGTATGTGGAGCATGATCGGTTGCGATGAAATCGATCGTTCCATCTAACAGCCCTTCAATTAATGCTTTTTTGTCTTCAAGTCCTCGAAGTGGAGGGTTCATTTTGTAATTGGCATCCAAACCTGGGATATCCTCTTCACTTAATAGTAGATGATGAGGTGTTACTTCAGCGGTTACGTTAATTCCGGCGCGCTTGGCATCCCTTACCGTTCTTACTGATTCCTTTGTACTAATATGGCAAACATGATAGTGACATCCTGCTGCTTCAGCTAACAGTACATCACGGGCAATATGTACCGACTCACAAACCGATGGGATACCATTTAAGGAGTTGGCTTGTGAAAATTTCCCTTCATGCACACAGCCCTTATTGATTAATGAATTATCTTCACAGTGAGCAACGATGGCCATGTCTATTTTAGCTGCTTCTTTCATCGCTTCAAGCATCATTCCTGCTTCCTGAATGCCAACACCGTCATCAGTAAACGCAAACGCTCCGGCTGCTTTTAACTCTGCAAAATTAGTCAGTTCCTGTCCAAGCTCCCTAACTGAAATAGACGCATAGGGAAGAACTCGTACCGCTGCTGTTTCTTTTATTCGGTTATTTAGCCACTCCAATTGTTCCTTTGAATCCGGAACTGGTCTTGTATTCGGCATCGCTGCTAAAGTGGTAAACCCGCCCTTTGCCGCAGCAAGAGTTCCTGTTTCGATCGTTTCCTTCTTCTCTCCACCAGGTTCACGGAGATGGACATGGAGGTCGATGAATCCTGGGGCAATTAACAAACCTTCCGCATCAACGACTTCTTCAGCATTTCTAGTAATCTCTTGACTAATTTCAACAATTTTCCCATTTTCTATTAAAATATCTGCTTTGCTTACACTACCATCCTCAGTAAGCAACTGACCATTTTTGATGATGACTGACATTCTCACTACCCCCTTGTGATGTTTCAATAACTCGTTTTAAAACTGCCATCCTAACATAAACACCATTTTCCATTTGCTTAAAAATTCTTGATCGCTTGCATTCAACGAGTGAATCCGCAATCTCCACACCTCGATTTACCGGTGCAGGATGCATAATGATGCTATTTTGTTTCATCCTTTGTTCTCTTTGCTCTGTTAAACCGTATTGAAGATGATACTCTTGCAAATTTTCAGTTTCTGATCCACTATGTCGTTCGTGCTGGATTCTTAACAGCATGACGACATCGGATGTCGAAATCGCTTCATCTATCGGTTCAATTATACACCCTGGCGGGATTTCTTCATCAAACCATGCCTCTGGTCCGGAAAAAACAACCTGAGCCCCAAGCCGGACAAGGGCATCAGCATTTGATCTTGCCACGCGGCTATGTCTGATATCACCGATAATGGCTACTTTTAATCCAGCAAACTTACCAAACTCCTGCTGGATAGTTAATAAGTCCAGTAATGACTGGGTAGGATGATGACCGCAGCCATCACCGGCATTAATGACAGACAGCTTAAACTTATTTTGCAGCTGTTCAAAATAGCGATCTTGTTCATGGCGAATGACTACGGCATCAAGGCCAATCGACTCTAATGTACGAACTGTATCGTATAAAGTTTCCCCTTTTAACACACTTGACCGCCCTGCTTCAAACGGGATTACCTGTAATCCTAATTTTCTTTCTGCCATTTCAAAGCTGCTTTTTGTTCTTGTGCTTGGTTCAAAAAAAAGGTTCGCCACATATGTAGGCTTCTCCGGTGTCCATTGTTTCCCTTCTGCAAAGAGCTGTGCATCATTCAATATTTGTCTAATATCATCAGTTGAAAGCTCCGTTGTAGTTAGTAAATTACTCATTTACACCCATCTCCTCGGTTTAAAATGTCACCAGAATACTTACAAAAAAACACCCAGATTTTGAATAATCTGGGTGTCGTTAAGAAATTTCGCGAAAGAAACCAAACGAGTACCAACACTCATTTCGGATTCTCCATTTCAACACCCTTTCAAGTCTCTCTGGACCTAATTAAAAGGTAGTTTAAGCTACATCATTTTTTTCAATTTCAAACATATCTTCTTTTGCTTCTTCTCTACCAGGAAGAATCAGGTTTAATAAAACCCCGATAATCGCTGCAAGTGCCATCCCCTGAATTTGGAATTGCTCACTTACTTTTATAAATGCTCCACCAATCCCAATCACAAGGATGACAGAAGAGATCACTAAGTTTCGGTTATTTCCAAAATCCACTTTACTATCGACAAGCATTCTTAATCCTGAGGATGCGATAATTCCAAACAATAGGATCGAGACACCGCCCATAACCGGTGTTGGAATCGTCGAAATTAATGCTGTTATTTTCCCAACAAATCCGAAGATTGTTGCAATCACAGCCGCTCCGGCTAAGACGTAAACACTGTAAACTCTTGTGATGGCTAATACTCCGATATTTTCACCGTATGTTGTTTTTGGCGGTCCACCAATCAAACCGGAAATCATTGTTGCCATACCGTCTCCTAAAATCGAACGGTGTAAGCCTGGATTTTTAATATAATCGCGACCAACAACTTTACTAAGAACGAGCTGATGTCCGATATGTTCTGATAAGGTAACGATTGCTACTGGAACCATAAGAAGAATAATATCTAATGTTATTTTAACTTTATAATCGACAAAAGGGAAAATAAAATCTGGCATTTCAAACCAGTCTGCTTTTTGAACTGGTGAAAAATCAACTGCACCAACTGCAAGGGCATATATATATCCTACCACTATTCCTGCTAAAATTGGCACAAGGCTCAGCATTCCACGCATGTAGATTGTAAAAACGATGGTTGCTGCTAAAGTTACTAACGCGATTGAAAAGTGCAGTAAGCTATATTCACCTTGAGGATTATTCATTGCCATACTAACTGCTGTGCCTGATAATGCTAAACCGATTACGACAATTACTGGACCAACTACGATTGGCGGAAGTAAATTCATAATCCAGCGATAACCCGCTTTTTTTATAACAAGGGCTACTAACCCATATACGAAACCAGCTAAAAATGTTCCAATCATAGCGCCGCCAGGACCACCGGTTGCTTTTGCAGCAATGACTGGGGCGATAAACGCAAAGGATGAACCAAGGTATGCAGGCACTTGCCATTTCGTAATAATCAGAAATGCGAGTGTGCCTAAACCACTTGAAATGAGGGCAATGGCAGGGCTCAAGCCCACTAAATACGGCACAAGAATCGTTGCGCCAAACATTGCAAATAAGTGTTGGAGACTTAATGTTAACCATTTTCCAGGTGTCGGTCTTTCGTTGATGTCTAATACAGGTCTACTCATACTATCTCTCCTTTAAATAATAACCCTCTTCTGCCTTTGGCAAAAGAGGGCGTAAGCTTTGGCAAACACAATGGTAGTGTGTTTTGCCTCCCCCCCTTTCGCCAGCCTCACAGGACTGCATTAAAAGGGCTATTTTATTTGTCGTAAATACTTACTTGATCCATTTCATCCACTTCAGTTAATTCCACCACAATTTTTTCAGAGCTTGATGTCGGAATATTTTTACCAACATAATCCGCTCTAATCGGTAATTCTCGATGGCCCCGATCAACTAACACTGCAAGTTGAACTGCTGCCGGACGTCCGATATCAATGATTGCGTCAATTGCTGCACGAACCGTTCGGCCTGTAAATAAAACATCATCCACTAAGATCACAATCTGATTGTTAATATCGATGGGAATATTGTTTCCTTTTACTAGCGGCTCCTCGTCTTGTGTTATTTTTGTCAAATCATCTCGATATAATGTAATATCGATCTCCCCAACCGGGACTTTTGATCCTTCGATTTGTTCAATTCTTTCACTTAATCGATCAGCTAAATAAATTCCTCTTGTACGAATCCCAACTAAAACACAGTTTTTTATTCCTTTATTTCTTTCAATAATTTCATGGGCAATTCTTGTTAGCGCTCTGCGGATCGCTTGTTCATCTAAGACAATCGCTTTCTGGGTCATCGTGATCCCCCTTTGTGAAAGTAAAAAACCCTCTCACCGTATTGGCGAGAGGGTTTACGAACACAACAAGTTGCTCCTGTGGTTATGGTAATTTGATCCACCAGGATATCCGTTTCCTTCTCAGCCTCACGGGACTGTATTAAAGGTTCATTTAACTATTGTTATCTTAAAATAAGAGTCGAACTTTGTCAACAATTATTTCTAAGCTGTTCTAAAACCGCCTCAAAGACCGCTGGAAGCGGTGCTTCAAATTGCAAAAACTCATCAGTACGCGGGTGATTAAAGCCTAGAACACCGGCATGGAGAGCCTGCCCATCAAGGTCGATCGTTTTTTTCGGACCATATTTTGGGTCCCCAGCTAATGGATAACCAATATATTTCATATGAACACGGATTTGGTGCGTTCTTCCTGTTTCAAGCTGACATTCAATAAAAGTAAAATCTCCAAAGCGTTCTAAAACATGAAAATGAGTGACCGCATTTTTTCCATTATCCACGACAGTCATACTTTGTCTATCTCTTGGATCACGGCCAAGCGGTGCATCGATCGTACCATATTCATGAGGAATATTCCCATGGACAATCGCTTTATATTTTCGAACAACCGTTTTGTTTACTAACTGATTTACTAAGCTTTCATGAGCCAGATCATTTTTGGCAACCATTAATAATCCTGAAGTGTCCTTATCAATCCGATGAACAATTCCCGGACGGAGAACTCCGTTAATACCGGATAAATCCTTACAATGTGCCATAAGCCCATTCACTAGTGTGCCACTTAAATGCCCGGGCGCCGGATGGACAACCATCCCCCGCGGTTTATTTACAACGAGAACATCTTGATCCTCATAATAAATATCTAGATTCATTTCTTCAGGCTCAACATCTAAATTCTCAGGCTCCGGAATGTCCACGGTCAATTCATCGTGGAGACTGCATTTATAGTTCGTTTTGACCTGGGCTCCATTGACGAGGACATGCCCATCTTTAATCCACTGCTGAACTTGCGTCCGTGACCATTCCTGATTTAAACCAGAGATCACCTTATCGATTCGCGCGTTTTTCTCTTCCTCGCGAACAGTATATGTTATTGTATCCATTAAATTACCCCTTTAATTTTCGATCTTCCATTAACATTTGAATCATTAACAAAATAACACCAATGACTAAAGCAGAGTCTGCAATATTAAAGACCGGGAAGTCGTAGCCAAAAATATAGGTGTTAATAAAATCAACGACCTCTTTTCGAAATACCCTATCAATAAAATTGCCAATTGCTCCTCCGAGCATAAGTCCAAGCGAAACTCCCAATAACCATTTTCCTTTTACAGCCTTCTGAATATAGAAAACGATACCAATGATGACGATTACTGTAATGACATAGAAAAACCACATTTGTCCTTGTAAAATTCCCCATGCAGCACCGCGGTTTCGATGTGAGGTTATATAAAGGAAATTTTCAATCATCTCGATACTTTCACCAATCTCAAGATTTTTGACAATTAACCATTTAGTCATTTGGTCAAGAATAATCACAAACAAAGCTATTATGTAATAAAACACAAAGGCACCCTCCAACTCTCACAGATGTATACCTCTGCATTTTAGCATACTCCAGAAAAAAACGATATTTAATTCATTAAAATCGGTTTTCGAAAAAAATAACCTAGAACTTCCATTTCGTTAATTGTTTTGATGGTAGGGATCACTTCAAGAACTTCATATGGAATCAGTTCACCTGATATTTCGCACTTTCCGTATGTCCCAGTCATCATTTTGGACAAGGCTGTGTCTATGTCATCGATCTCTTCATTAATAAAGGACTGAACGACTGGCGAGCCTTCACTATTGTTCATTCCGGCTAATAATTCCTCTTTTGTTTTACGGAGTTCGGAATAGAGCTTTTCATAATTTGCTTCCATATCTATACCTCCGTTACGGTTAATTGTTTTTATTATGACCGGAACGTTTGATTGCACACGTTAAAACTATTGACAATTGGAACAACAAATGGTAAGAGCGGAATCTCTGCTTGTTAGTTTATTTTTAGGTCTCACGCCTGTTGTTGTGACCGCTTTGGCGTATTTCTGTTGGTTTTGGTCACATGACCACTTCATGTGACCACTTTCGCGATATTTCCTTTCGGTTTTGGTCACATGACCACTTCATGTGACCGCTTCGACCATTTTCCCCCTCCAATTTGGTTGCATAAACATAAATAAGGCTGACCCCGTCGGAGCCAGCCTCATTTTTATTTTTTATCCAGCGTAATTTTCCTTAACAACTGTGGCACAACGAGGGCAAAGTGTTGGATGCTCTGCGTCTTGACCGACTTCAGTTGTGACAATCCAACAACGCTCACAAGTTTCGCCTTCTGCTTTTGAAACAACAATCGCAGCATGATCCAATTTACTTGCATTCTCTGGTGCATCCGCAAACGTACCAGCTACTTCGAAACCAGATACGATAAAGAGCTGCATTAAATTCTCATCAATTGAATTCAGCAATTCTCTTGTCTCTTCATTAACATAAAGAGTCACTTTAGCTGTTAAAGACTTACCGATTACTTTTTCATTTCTTGCTTCTTCTAACGCTTTTAACACATCATCCCGAAGCTTCATAAATAATGACCATTTCTCCTCTAGCTTTTGAGCATTTGGAAGTTCCTTATATTCAGGAAGGTCTGTTAATTGAACACTCTCTTCTGTTGCAGAAGGGATATAACTCCAAACCTCGTCTGCAGTATGAGGGAGAATCGGTGTAACCAATTTAACAAGTGCAATCAAGCTTTCGTGTAGAACAGTTTGAATCGAACGTCGCTCTAAATTATCACTTGCTTCAATGTAAAGCACGTCTTTAGCGAAATCTAAGTAAAAAGCACTTAAATCTAAAGTACAGAAATTATTAACAGTGTGATAAATCCCTGCAAACTCATAATTTTCATAAGCTTGTCGCACAGACTTAATGACCTTGTTTAGCTTCACAAGCATAAATTGGTCAACCTCACGAAGCTGGTCATAAGGAACCGCATCCGTAGCAGGGTTAAAATCAGCAAGATTTCCTAACAAGAAACGGAACGTATTGCGGATTTTACGATATACTTCAGCAACTTGCTTTAAGATGGCATCTGATACACGAACATCTGCTTGATAATCAACAGATGCAACCCATAGTCGCAAAATGTCTGCTCCAAGCTGTTGCATTACTTTTGCTGGTACAACAACATTCCCAATCGACTTACTCATTTTTCTGCCTTCACCATCAAGGGCAAAGCCATGACTTAGCACGCCTTTATATGGCGCCTTCCCAGTAACAGCTACACCAGTAGATAAAGAAGAGTTAAACCAACCGCGATATTGGTCTGATCCTTCTAAATAAAGATCAGCCGGACGCTGCAGGTCATCACGTTCTTCCAACACAGCCTGGTGCGAAGAACCGGAATCAAACCAAACGTCCATAATATCAGTTTCCTTCGTAAATGTTCCATTTGGACTTCCTGGGTGAGTAAATCCTTCTGGAAGAAGGTCTTTTGTTTCACGCTCAAACCAAATATTGGATCCATGCTCACGGAACAATGCAGAAACATGGTTGATCGTTTCATCTGTAATAATTGGTTCACCGTTTTCTGCGTAAAACACAGGAATTGGTACACCCCAAGCACGTTGACGAGAAATACACCAATCGCCGCGGTCCCGAACCATATTAAATAGACGTGTTTCGCCCCATTCTGGAACCCATTTTGTTTCCTTAATCGCCTCTAAAAGCTCAGAACGGAAATCTTTAATAGAGGCAAACCATTGTGCAGTTGCCCGGAAAATAACCGGCTTCTTCGTTCTCCAGTCATGTGGATAGGAGTGAGTAATAAATGAAAGCTTTAATAAAGCTCCATTTTCTTCAAGCTTTTCTGTAATTGGCTTATTGGCATTCTCATAAAATAACCCTTCAAAGCCTGGTGCTTCATGTGTCATATGCCCTTTATCATCAACAGGATTTAAGACATCCAATCCGTATTTTTGACCGACATGGAAGTCATCTTCCCCGTGACCTGGAGCAGTATGAACACACCCAGTACCAGCATCGGTTGTAACATGCTCACCAAGCATAACAAGAGAATCACGGCCATAAAGCGGGTGAAGCGCAATAATATATTCCAATTCGCTACCTTTTACTTTTTTCACAACAGCAGGATTTTCCCAACCTACTTCGTTCGTAACCGATTCTAATAAAGCCTCTGCAACCAAATATTTGGCACCGCCAGCTTCAACGACTACATACGTAAGGTCAGGGTGAACTGAAATACCTAGGTTAGCTGGGATCGTCCAAGGAGTTGTTGTCCAGATGACAATTTTTGTATCAGAGTCCAACACGCCTTTTCCGTCTTTAACATTAAAGCCAACATAAATGGAAGCTGATCGCTTATCCTGGTATTCAATTTCAGCTTCAGCTAGGGCAGATTCACTTGAAGGAGACCAATAAACAGGCTTCAATCCTTTATAAATATAGCCTTTTTTAGCCATCTCACCAAAAACTTTAATTTGCTGTGCTTCATACTCAGGTTTCAATGTGATATATGGGTTTTCCCAATCACCTCGAACGCCCAGTCGTTTAAATTGAACACGCTGATTATCGATTTGCTCATAAGCGTATTGCTCACAAAGCTTCCGGAATTCAGCAACGGTCATTTCCTTACGCTTAACTCCCTTGTTTGTTAGCGCCTGTTCAATAGGTAAACCGTGTGTATCCCAGCCAGGGACATATGGTGCCTGAAAACCGCTCATCGATTTGTAACGAACGATAAAATCTTTAAGAATTTTGTTTAAGGCATGCCCCATATGGATGTCTCCGTTTGCATACGGAGGTCCGTCGTGCAATACAAACATTGGTCTGCCTTTTGTTCTTTCTTGTACTTTTTGATAGATGTCCATTTCTTCCCATTGTTGTTGCATATCTGGCTCGCGTTTGGGAAGATTCCCACGCATCGGAAATTCCGTTTGCGGCATCAATAATGTATCTTTATAATCCATTCCTTTTCCTCCTAGGAAATAATTTTTTAGTTAGTGATCAATTAAAAAAATCCAACAAAAAAAACCTTCGCATCCCAAAAAGGGACGAGAAGGTTTCCCGCGGTACCACCCTAATTGACAGATCAATTTCATGAATCTGTCCTCTAGATTTTCGTAACGTGAAAATACGCCAAGGCTTACTTCCCAATCGGATGGGGTTCAACCTGGAACTCAAGGGTGATTTTTCGTATTTTCCGCTTTCCCAGGCTTCCACCATCCCTGAGTCGCTTAAAAAGCAAATGAAAAAACGTACTGTCCCTGTCATCGTCAATTAATTATACATAAAGCTTGCGATAGCTTTTATTTTATGACATTATATGCGATTTACAATCCGTTCGTCAAGCTAACGAATCTTCTTCTGCTGCTTTTAATTCAGCTGCATCTAGTTCATATTCTAACAAATGATCCCAATCATCATTGTTTAATAGATCAAGTTGAGCTTCAATAAGCATTTTAAAACGTGTTCTGAAAACTTTTGACTGCTTCTTAAGATCCTCTATCTCTAAGGCAATTTTTCTAGCCTTTGAAAGCGATTCGTTTACAATTCGGTCAGCGTTCTTTTCCGCTTCCTTAATAATCAATTTTGCTTCCTTTTGGGCACTTCGTTTAACTTCTTCTCCAGCTTCTTGGGCAATAACAATCGATTTATTTAAGGTTTCTTCAATGCTCGAAAAATGGCCCAATCTTTCTGTTTGATCATTTAGCTTTTCTTCTAATTCCTTTTTTTCACGGATTAATAATTCGTAATCCTTAATCACCTGATCAAGGAATTCGTTTACTTCATCTTCATCATAGCCTCGAAATCCCTTGCTGAATTCTTTATTGTGTATATCTAATGGTGTTAACGGCATGACGCCACCTCCAAATCAAGACTCGTATGTATAAACAATTATTTCGACAACATCATTGATAATCCTGCTGAAAGATTAAATTTATTTTTGCAGTTTCGCTAAAATTCGCCATTTGTCCTTTTTTGTTTTACCCTCTATGGAATTGAGCTTTACACGCCCAAACCCACGAACAGAGATTGTGTCACCTTCTCCACACTCAAACGAAGAAGATTCGATTACGGTCCAATTTACTTTCGCTAGCCCTTGTCCTATTAATATTTGCGATTTCTGTCTAGAGATCGGATAGACGGATGATATGATTGCATCTAAACGAAGAGATGAGGCAGTAAGAGAAATCTCTTGCCAACTCTCTTGGAGATGAACGGCATTTTCAAAAGAGATTTCTTCAAGACGAACCTGAGCTTTACCAATACTCTTTAGCTCCATATTAAGGTAGTTACCAATTTCTGATGCCGCAAAAAATTGAACCGTTGAAGCATCAAAAAGAATATCACCAAATTTTCCTCTTTTTAATCCTATAGACATTAAACTTCCAAGTACATGACGATGTTCAATTGTAACAAACTTACTTGGATAATGAACTTCATAAAGCGAAACTTGAAAATCGGTTTCTGACTCTTGATAGAAATCTGGGAAAAGGAGAGCGCGTTTTCTTTCAGCATTCTCCACTCCACCAAAAAATGCAACCTGCACTTCCCCGTGCTCACCAATAATCGTTCGAACGATTTGCTGTTCACGAGGGTCTAAAAAATCCGTTAGTTTTGGAGTATAGGAACCTTCAACATAATCCTTCCAATCAACTATTTGATCAATGAAATCTCGCTCTTCCGGTCGAAAATGTTGATATATATCCATTAGTACTAACCTTTCTACTTTTTCAATTAAGATTATGAAAGGCTCGTTTCATCTCATAATGAACGGGCCTTATCCGGGCAATATTAATAGCTAAATTAATGTAGCCAAGTATGCTAAACCTCTAATCGCAAAGTTCAGTACAAAAATAGCCACAATTGGTGAAATATCGATCATCCCAAGTGGTGGAATGATGCGGCGGAATGGTTCTAAATAGGGCTCACAAATATTTGTGAGTAAACGACCAATTCCGGTGTCACGTGCATTTGGAAACCATGACATTAGGATGTATATAATCAAAGCCCATGAATAAATTTGAATCACTTGCATTAATACACTAAATAAAAAATCCATTTAACGTCACCTCATATTATGTAAGTCATGTCCATGAAGAAATTCTGAAATATTACCGGATACTTCTACATTATCTGGAGTACATAGGAATATATCCATACCAATTTTTTGAATTTCACCACCTAATGCATAGACGGTTCCACTTAAAAAATCAACAATTTGCCTTGCTTGGTTCGGCTCACTTCGCTGCAGGTTTACAACGACCGACCGGCGATTTTTAAGATGATCTGCAATTTCTTGTGCTTCGGGATAAACACGCGGTTCACACAAGACAAGCTTCGAAGACTTTTGAATACTTTGTAAGCTGACAACATTTTGTTTAGATAATGGCTGCGGTTGTTTGTATTCTCTCCTTGGTTCGACTTCCTCTTCATAATTTTTCTCTTCTAATTCATACTCATCATCTAAGAAAAAGAAGGTTTTAATTTTCGATTTAAGGCTCATCTCAGGTCACCTCCTCCGATTCATTTCCTACAAGTGCAGTCCCAATTCGGACCATTGTTGCTCCCTCTTCAACCGCGATTTGAAAATCGTTTGACATTCCCATTGATAGCTCACGGCATGGGGCATGCTCCAGATTTAAATGTTTTACTTCATCCCTTACCCTTCTTAATTGACGAAAACACTCTCGTAAAACGGCTTCATTTTCTGTAAATGGAGCCATCGTCATTAAGCCATCTACCAAAACATTAGGATAATCCTTAAGCTGTTTGATAAAATCAACGACTTGTTCCGGTTCTAATCCGTGCTTGGACTCCTCACCTGAAACATTAACTTGAACGAGACATTTGATCGGTTTTGTTGCCCGTTTATTAATTTCTTCTGCTAATGACAAGCGGTCTACAGAATGGATATAATCCACTTTATCGATTACATTTTTCACTTTTCGTGTTTGCAGGGATCCGATAAAATGCCAAGAAGGCTTGTCCTGTAATACATTCCATTTCTTTAATAAACCATCGTCACGATTTTCCCCTAAATGCTCGACTCCCGCAGCCAAAGCTTCTTGAGCCCGCTCTATACTAACATATTTTGTAACAGCAATAATGGTAATTTCGGAAGGATTTCGCCCAGATTTAATGCAGGCATCATTTATTTGCTGCTGGATTGTTTTTAGATTTTCTGATACATTCATTTTAGCTGTTAAGCCTCCTTCCAGCCGATAAAGCTAATCATTCTTCCAGTTTGCCCCTTATCTTTTCGGTGTGAAAAAAATAATTCGTTCTGACAGCTCGTACATAAATTTGTATTGATTATATTTTCTTCCTTAACACCTGCAGCCTTTAACATAAGTTTATTTGCCAAAGGCAGGCTAAGTTGGTATTGATTCTCTTTTATTAAATTATAAGGCTTTTCTTCGACACCTACTAGCTTATTTTGCAAAAGTGAAATGACACGTTCGTCAACGATATAACATTTTCCGCAAATAGACGGACCAATGGCCGCTAGAATTTCCTCAGGGTTAATCCCCTCTTGACGAAAATGATTAATCATTTCCACGCCGATCCCAGCTGCGGTACCTTTCCAGCCAGCGTGGGCAATGCCGATTAACCTTTGCTTTGGTGCAAAAAAATATAACGGTACACAATCTGCAAATACAAGCGAAAGAAAGATGCCATTTTCCGAAGTGTAGAAGCCATCTGTCTGCCCAAACGAATCTTCGTATAAAAAAGCCCCTCTCCCACAACTATCCTTGGCTATTTTTTGTATTTTAGTTTGGTGAATTTGTTCTGCACCAACCCATTGATTCAGTGGAAAACCAAGCTTTTTGGACAAAATAGATCGATTTTGGACTACAGTGTTTCCATCATCCCCAACATGAAACCCAAAATTCAACGATTCATAAGGGGCTTTACTAAGTCCGCCATGCTTGGTTGTAAAGCCCGCAACTAAATCAGGATACTTATTAGTCCATTCATCAATTAGAAAAAAGCTTTGATCTTTTTGAACGAAAGGCTCCATGATAATCCCTCTTCGCATTTTCCTATAGTTTACCACATCGCAACATAAGCTCACACTAAAAAAAACCTTACTTTACCTCTGTTTCAAGATAATTCCCATTCCCTGCATCCCTAAATCGAACTAAAATGACATCCTCGCCAATTTTAATGATATCCTTCCAGGGGATGACAATTTGTTCATCCCTCCCAAACAATCCAAGCACTTTTCCCGAACCGCCGATGACGACAGCATCAATTTTCCCAGTATTTAAATTAATATCAATATCCCCGATATTTCCTAGTCTTTTCCCATCGAAAACATTCACAACATCTTTTATTTGAAAATCAGAAATTTTAACCATCTCTTCACCCCTGCAAACCATTCTATTGAAGTATATGATTCATATGAAGAAAAATAATGGTTTCATTCGAAAAAATACGAAAAGCTGCCAATCGGCAGCTTAGTGTTGAATATTTTTATTCATTTGCTTAATGGCAGCTTTCTCTAAACGAGAAACTTGTGCTTGAGAAATTCCAATTTCTTCAGCCACTTCCATTTGAGTTTTACCCTGAAAGAAACGCTTTCTCAGGATTAGCTTCTCTCTTTCATTCAATCGCCGCATCCCTTCTTTTAGGGCAATTTCTTCTATCCATTGTGTATCTTTATTTCGCTCATCACTTAGCTGATCCATTACATAGATTGGATCTCCGCCATCATTATAAATCGGCTCAAATAATGAGACAGGATCTTGAATGGCATCAAGCGCAAAGACGATTTCTTCATGAGATACCTCAAGGACTTTGGCAATTTCCTCAGCTGTTGGTTCGCGGGATGTTTCGCTCATTAGCCTCTCTCTAACCTGCAGTGCCTTATAGGCAATATCTCGTAGTGAACGGGAAACCCTAATCGGATTATTATCCCGAAGGTAACGGCGAATTTCTCCAATAATCATTGGAACAGCATAAGTGGAAAATTTCACGTTTTGACTTAGATCAAAATTATCAATTGATTTCATAAGACCGATACAGCCAACCTGGAACAGGTCGTCTACAAATTCACCACGGTTATTAAAACGTTGAATGACACTAAGCACTAAGCGAAGGTTGCCATTAACAAGTTTTTCCCGAGCAGTAATATCTCCCTTATGCATTTGCCTGAAGAGCTCTCGCATTTCCTCATTTTTTAAAACTGGAAGCTTTGATGTGTCTACCCCGCAAATTTCAACCTTGTTTCGAGTCAATCCTTTTCCCTCCTCATAGGAGTTGCTGTACAAAGTACAGTATCTCCTCGAGAAGGAAAAATATGCACAAGCCCTAAACGACTAAATCAGTCCGTTTTGGGATAAAGGTGATGGTTATTAGGGAAATTCCACCAAAAAGTTATAAAAAAAAATTAGAAAATAGTGGTTTGCGCAATTAAACCATCTTATTAAATTCTTTCCTTAGCCTTTTAATAATCCTTTTTTCTAATCTTGAAATATAGGACTGTGATATTCCTAGCATATCTGCTACATCCTTTTGAGTTTTTTCCTCACCACTTCCAAGCCCAAATCTTAGCTCCATTATTTGTTTTTCGCGATCTGAGAGCTGATGTAGTGCCTTAACTAATAATTTTCTGTCTACATTAGCCTCCAAATCCTTCGTAATGATGTCATCTTCTGTTCCAAGTACATCCGAAAGAAGCAATTCGTTCCCATCCCAATCAATATTCAATGGCTCATCAAACGACACTTCTGAGCGGATTTTATTATTCCTTCTTAAATACATCAGAATTTCATTTTCTATACATCGTGAAGCATATGTAGCCAATTTGATTTTCTTTTCGGGGTTAAACGTATTAACCGCTTTTATTAATCCAATTGTCCCAATGCTAATCAAGTCTTCAATATTGATTCCCGTGTTTTCAAATTTTCTGGCAATGTAGACGACTAGGCGCAGGTTACGCTCAATCAGCATAGCTCGTGCTGTTTTATCTCCATTTGGAAGCTTTTTTAAGAGAACCTCTTCTTCCTCCTTTGTTAATGGTGGTGGTAAGGCCTCACTTCCGCCAATATAATAAACTTCATCACTTTTTAAACCCAATTTCATCAATAACTTATACCAATAATAGGAAAGGCGTAGTTTGATTCTTTTCATAATTTGTCCTCACCTTCTAAAATTTTGTGTACCTTCGTATAGTATTATTAGCTCACTTTTGTGGAAGCGCAGTCTTTTGGACCTGACAACATTTTAGGATGAACGATACATTGAAAAGAATCCTCACTGGACAGCTCCTGCATAGTGAATGAGATTAACCCTTTTTTATTGATATAGCAGTGCTGTTCTTGGTAAATGACGATTTGATCCGGTTTTAAGGCAATAATGAGCTGATGTTCCTTTCCGACTACTTTGCACGGTATAATCCTTATCTTCCCCTCTATATCACTTGGGACATTCTCATTGCCAAATAACACAGCTTCTGGATTTTGAGCTAGTAAAAGTAGTGGTGCAGGAAGTTCATCTAAACATTTTTTGACCGAGATTAGCATTACCGGTGCTTTTGAAATAGGATCATATAGTTGATTGCCACTATCAACTAATCCTTGAAAGGTAAACTTCATCTCTTCGATAAAAATCTCTACTCTTACTAAATGGTCATATTGAATTTTAGCGATTTCCACTTTTTCAATATTTGTTTTTGAGAAATGCCAAGCGATTGGAAAACCAAGCAGGACAAATAACCAACTAATCGGGTCTCCAAACCCCTTAACACTTGCCAGCATCACAGATGAAGATAATTCGAAATCAAAATTGACAAAGTAATGAGTCCCTATTAAGGCACCACCTATCAAAAAAGTCGTGAAATAAAAGGTCATTAATCCTGTAATAAAGTAACGAAATCTCTTATAACCAAAGGCGATTATCACCATAAAAACTGAAAATAGTAATTTTGTTATAGGGTGGCCAGCATAAGGCTGAAGCGGGGTAACGACTAGTAATATGATGACGGAACCGAGTAAACCACCGCTTACTATTCTCCATTTCGAAACCTGCCTTTTTAAAATAATTGCAGTTAAAAATAGAAGAAGACTATCAAATAAAACATTCAAGCCCCATATAACATCGAGGTAGACGGTCACTTTGTACCCCCCTTCCTATCGACCGTTACTATTTTTTAAATCGCTACTTCGGCATTAAAAGTTATTAAGGTTTTCTAGTATCCGTTACGAAAAAGTATAACGTATCAAGGTAACAGAAGTATGTCACTTCCTGTACACAAAAAAGGGGAAGTTTTCACTATTCGATTCGGTTTTTGTCATAATATTTAGCTTGAAAATATATTTTAAAAATAGGCTGTGTTAAACTTGACTGTTGATTTCCGCTCCAGGCGCTTGCTTTCCGCGGGGCGGGCGGTGAGCCTCCTCGGAGCTAAAGCTCCTGTGGGGTCTCACCTGTCCCACTGCTCCCGCAGGAGTCAAGCGCCTTCCGCTCCAATCAGCAGAGTGCTCAAAACTCAACATTGTTCTTTAACACAGCCTAAAAATAAAAAAACATGACTCTGAGTTGAGCCATGTTTTTTGTAGTTATTAATGTCTTCTATTACGGTTTCGTAAGAAGGTTGGTATATCTAATGTGTCTTCTGCTTGCTGAGGCGTTTGAGATGGACGAACTGGTTCTTGTTGAATCTCTTCCCGTTTAGGTTCACGCTTCATTGAATTTAAGCCTGGTTTAATTTGACCGAATGCTGGTCTAACCATTTTCGGTTGAACGACTTCCTCATTAAATCCTGTCGCAATTACCGTAACCACAATTTCATCCTTTAGGTTCTCATTGATTACGGAACCAAAAATCATATTAACCTCTTGATCGGATGCAGTTGCAACAATGTCTGCAGCTTCCTGAACTTCATAAAGACTTAAGTTCGTTCCACCGGTAATATTCATTAGGACGCCCTGTGCGCCATCGATAGATGTTTCCAAAAGAGGAGAGGAAATAGCTTTTTTAGCTGCCTCGGTTGCACGATTTTCTCCTGATGCAATACCAATCCCCATCAACGCTGAGCCTTTGCTGGACATAATCGTTTTAACATCGGCGAAATCTAGGTTAATTAATCCTGGAACGGCAATCAAATCGGAAATACCTTGAACCCCTTGGCGAAGAACATTGTCTGCCTCACGGAATGCTTCAAGCATTGGTGTGCTCTTATCAACAATTTCTAATAAACGGTCATTTGGAATGACAATTAGAGTGTCGACTGCTTCTTTCATTGCAGCGATTCCTCCAGCTGCTTGTCCAGCCCGTTTTTTTCCTTCGAATGTGAAAGGTCGTGTTACAACACCAACAGTAAGAGCCCCTAATTCTCGAGCAATTTGCGCGATAACAGGAGCTGCACCAGTTCCTGTGCCTCCACCCATACCAGCGGTTACAAAGACCATGTCAGCACCTTTTAAAGCTTCTTCTATTTGTTCACGGCTTTCCTCCGCGGCTTTTTTTCCTACCTCAGGATTGGCACCTGCACCTAAACCACGGGTTAATTTTCCGCCAATTTGCATTCTAATTTCTGCTTTAGATAAATTTAAAGCTTGGGCGTCCGTATTGACTGCAATAAAGTCTACACCTTGAACCCCATGCTCGATCATTCGATTTACTGCATTGTTTCCGCCGCCACCAACGCCGATGACTTTTATTGTAGCAAGTTGATCTAAATTTGTATCAAACTCCAACATATGACAAATCCTCCTAATTCGTCGTTATTCCTGATAGCCGGTTACTCAAAAAAGTATCCTAAGAACTTTTTCATTCTTGTTGTCATTTTTTCTTCCTGAACTGGTTTTTCTGGCTTTGCTTTTGGCTGCGGCTGTTTCTGAACACGCTTTTCCTTATACTCTTGCCCAGGGGAATATTGGTCAAGCTTTTTGCCTTTTAATCTAGCATTTTTATAGGCAAATTGGATTAATCCAACAGCTGTTGTGTATTGCGGCTCACGAACACCAATATAATCAGGAATCGCCATTCTGACACGGTTCTGGAATATAACTTGTGCCAACTCCAGTACACCCTGCATATTGGCAACCCCTCCAGTTAGAACAATTCCTCCCGGAAGATCTCTAAATCCAAGACGCTTAATCTCCGCTTGAATTAACTCATATATTTCTTCCATACGCGCTTCAATAATATCTGATAATTCAACCTGATTAAATTGTTGATGCTGATCACTGCCGATAGTCGGCACACTAAAAACTTCCTCTTCTGACGCATGATCATAAAAAGCATGTCCATACTTCATTTTGATTTTCTCAGCATCTTCTGTTGATGTTCTAAGTCCCACCGAAATATCCTTTGTAATGTGGTCTCCGCCAACTGGAATCACACTTGTAGCCTGTAGGTAACCATTTTCAAATACAGCGATAGTAGTTGAACCACCACCAATATCAACTAAAGCCACCCCAAGACTTTTTTCATCTTTGGATAATGCAAATGATCCGGCTGCTAATGGGTGTAAGGTAATGTCTAAAATATCTAATCCCGCGCGTTCTACGCATCGAAGTGTATTATGTAGGATTGTTTTGGAACCCGTGATAATTGTCCCTTCCATTTCAAGGCGGACACCTATCATACCACGCGGATCTGTAATTTCATCTAATCCGTCTACAATAAACTGCTTAGGAATGACATCAATGATTTCTCGTTCTGGAGGAATCGAAACAACTTGGGCAGCATCGATTACCCGTGCAACATCTTCATCAGAAATTTCACGGTTATCGCTGGATACTGCAACTACACCATGACAGGGCTGCAAAGATACGTGATTCCCAGTGACCCCTACAATTACCTGTCGTATTTCCATACCAATCATGCGCTCAGCTTGTTCGATCGCCCGTTTTATTGAATGAACGGTATCATCTATATCCACAATGGAGCCCTTCCGCAAACCCTCGGACTTCACATTGCCAACACCAATAATATTTAAGGAGTCGTTGACCATTTCACCAATGATTACTTTTACACTGGATGTACCGATGTCAAGACTTACATATATTTCATTGCTGTTCATTCATTGGCACCTCCTTTTCACTATTTCTGTATTCGAACAACAACTTTTAAGATAGAAACAGAATATCTTATAGAATTATTCGTCACAACCACATTATTCCCTTTTTTCTAATTCAATTTTTTTCTATTTTTTCCCGAGTTGTTGACCATTTTGTCAATAATATTCGTCTAATTACGGCAATATTCTGAAACAGTCTTACTCCGAAAGCAAAAACTGCTGCTAAATACAAGTCTACACCAAGATGTACGCCCAGAAAAGCTAAACTTGCAGCCAAAATTATATTGAAAAAAAATCCAGACACAAATACTTTTTCATCATAAATATTTTGCAAATGTGCCCGAATTCCTCCGAATAACGTATCAAGTGCTGCGAGCACAGCAATCGATAAATAATTAGAGTATTCATCAGGGATTCTTAAGTCTGTAAGCAGTCCAAGAATGACCCCGACTACTAACCCGATTAAGGGAAGCCACATGTTTAACTTCCTCCTTTGTCCGATTCAACTGGTTCCATATTTCTGACACGTATCGTATCTTGATATGCTGGTATAGTAATTTCAGCTTCAGGTTTTGACACATTCACCCTTAAATTGTCAAAACGAAATAACTCTTCAGCTGATTGTGATGCTTGCATGCGATTGTATAGTTTTTCAGCCATTTGCATATTTTCAGCAATGACCTTAATTTCAATCGGAAGATTTTTTAGGGAATACCCATCTATTTTTGTTTCGTTATTTATATCGCGAATAACGCTTGTATTAATGAGTCTTTGACCTGCAATCGAAATGTATAAAGCATCGTACATATTGAGTTCATTAATTAGCCTTTTCAATAAATCAGGAGAAATAGTTGGTGCATCTTCCCCTAGCAATATTTCTTCATAAACAGGTTCAATGGAGAGGACAATACCTGGTCCGGTGACTTCAGTAAGCCCAGCTTGCATCTTTAGTTCCTCGAGTGTCTCTCGTAATACTTGCTCTTTACTTTGCTTTCGCTCTGTTTCATATTTAGCCAGCTTTTCTTCATTTGAGCGGATCTCCTGCAGAAGCTTAGAGTAGGTTTCCTTTTCCTTTAAGTAATCTTCCCTCATCTGCCAAGTATCACGTGTATCTCTCACAATCGGTTCCCTTACTGTTTGGAATTGAATGGCAAGCATTAGACCGATGATTACGGTGACAGCCGTAAAATTTAAATATTTATTGTATTTCTTGTCCAAAATTTTCACCTGTCTTTCCTACTGCCTAGCTACCAAGTATGGGATTAATAACCACACTATCTTTCTCTTCAATTTTCACTGTGATATTATCGTTGACCAATTGGTCCTTTATTCCGCCAGTTAAGTTAATAGCCGCACTTAATACATCCGAATCTCCAATAGCTGTAATCACAAAAGGAGCTGGATGTTGATATCCGTCAACGGTAATAACGGGCCCATTACAAACAATATAGGAATTATAAGAGAGCCTTTGACCGTTAATGGCAACGGCTGATGCACCTGAAATATATAATTCATTAATGACTTTAAAGACATGTTGTTCATGAACTAAATAATTATTAATATTTTCTTCCTTCGGATCATAATCACCGTCCGCTAACGTCACAGCGATTCCTTTTCCTTTTACTTTAACCTTTCCAAGGTACATACGATATTTCTCAGTGTCTTCTGCCAAGTTAAAAAATAGTTCTTCTTCTTTCCCTAACTCTTTTTCTATTTCAAGAACCTGCTGTTGCTTTTTCGTTAACTCCTTTTGCAACTCTCGGTTAATTTCTTCTTGCTCAATCAATTGATTCCTTAAATCTAAATTTCGTTGCCATTCCTTATCCGAAATTTTCGCTTCTTCATTTTCGGCTTGAGTCCTTTGATAGGAAAAGGCAATCATAAAACCTAACACTAAACAAACTAATGAAAGAATGGCATGCTTACCTTTCACCTTCATCTTCAATTTCTTCAGTTCCTTCCTGTTCAAATGCTTTAAAATAAGAGCCTACTTCTAGGTCAATGATTCCTTTTTCATCTGGATTTAATTGACTCATAATTGAAGGATAATGAACCATTTTTTCATCAAAATTTCTTAATGTGGCAATAACCTGGAAGCCATCATTCATGTACAATACAATGCGGTATTGATCGGTTTCCTTTGGAGTATAATGAACCTCAGAAATTGAATTAACAATTCCATCAGGTAATTTTTCAAGTCCAGCAATCATTTCATTTAAGACTTTTCCTTTTTTAAAACCAATTAAGATGGGGGCTTGAACTGGGAATGTCCCCTTTTTCATTTCCGGTAATATTTCTCCATTTTCCAAGACTGCTGAAAAGGTTTCATCTTTGCCAATATAAGCGATCCGTTTGTGTTCCTTGATCTTAATCGATACAGTACTTGGTAATTTCACGTGAACCTCTGCGCTCTTAACCTCAGGAAGATTGCGTAGTTTTTCTTCTATGCTTCCTTCATTGATTTTCCAAATATTAGTTTTTTTTGACAAACTCGAAAGCTTGGTCAAATATTGAGCTGAATACGTTTCATTTCCAGTAATATTAATATACCTTACATGACTTAAAGGCGATTGAAAGTAGATAATACAGCCCATTAATAGAAAGAAAAAAAACAATAAGATAACGAGTCTCTTATTAGCTTTTCTCCTTCTTTGCTGCTTTAATTTTGGAATTCTATCCTCAAGGGAGACAATTTTCCCTTTATCCACTTTACTCACCTCTGAAGCTGCATTTTATCAAAATAAGCGAAAAACAACGGCACGAAATCATGCCGTTATTTAGTAAGAGCCTTCATTGTCCTATTGAAATATTATAGCATATCGTTACAGTCAAAAAGCATTATTTCTGTAAGTTTTTCCCGATTATTTCTACTTCCGTTTCCATTTTTACTTCATATAATTCATAAATTTTATCCTTAATATATTGAATTAAATCCATTACATCTTGCGCGGTTGCATTTCCGTCATTCACAATAAAATTCCCATGCATGTCAGAGATTTTTGCCCCCCCAATTGAGAACCCTTTTAAACCTGCCGTTTCAATAAGCTTACCAGCATAATTAGGGAGAGGATTTCGAAAAATGCTACCGGCACAAGGGAAGTTCCAAGGTTGTGTTGTTTTGCGGTAATCCTTATTTTTTTGCATTTCCGCGACAATTACATCCTTATCTCCCTCCACTAACTGGAATACAGCTTCCACAACTATTCCAGGTCGTTTCTTTTGTAAAACGGAAGTTCGGTATGAAAATTCCATCTCTTCATTTGACAACCATTCAAGCGTTCCGTCTGGAAAAAGGACATGGGCCTTCGTTAAAATTTTAGAAATATCACTGCCGTGCGCTCCAGCGTTCATATAAACCGCACCACCAACGGAGCCAGGAATCCCACCTGCAAATTCCAATCCTGATAATCCTTTTTTACAAATCACCGTTGCAAAGCTGACTAATGAATAACCACCGCCCACTTTGACTTCTGTTCCATTAATTTCTAAAGCCCCGAGTCCTGAGCCCAGTTTAATGACAACACCTTCAATTCCAAGGTCTGATACGAGCAAGTTTGACCCCCTGCCAATTGCACGCCAATTTAAATTATATTTGCGAATAAGCTCCATGGTCTTTTGAAGATTTTCAATTGATGATGGTTCTATAAAAAGATCAGCAGGGCCGCCTATTTTCATCGTTGTATGATTGGCTAATCTTTCATTTTCTTTAATCTTGCCAACCTTTAATGCTTTCAATTCAGTTAGAAATGAGTTCATATTTACCTCCCTTTCATCGTTAGGTTAGGTCTAGTATATTTTATGCCAAAGGGATATTTTTGGGCTACATTTTCGTGCTTCGTTTTGAGATTTCCTTCATAACTTGGAAAAGCCTCTGCGCAGCATCTGGTATGCCAAGCTTTTGAGCTGCTGTCTTCATTTCAGCCAATCTCTTTGGCTGTGTCAGAATTTGATCTATTTTTTCAATCAATTTAACCGAATTCATTTCGGATTCTAATAAAAGTTCCGCTGCACCATGATCGCTTAATGCTCTTGCATTTTTTTCCTGATGATTATTCGTAACATAAGGGCTTGGAATTAATATACTTGGCACCCCAAGTGAAGTAAGTTCGGCAAGGGTGGTCGCACCTGCCCGAGAAACAGTTAAGTCAATTCCAGCTAAAACTTCTGGCATATTATGAATAAATGGCCTAATGATTACATTGTTTGGATTTCCAGATAGCTCGGCCTCTTGCATGACCTTGTCATAATGAACATCACCTGTTACATACAGGACTTGATAAGGTTTTTCGCCTAACTCTGCTAAAGATTTAAGGACCGCTTCATTTATTGGTCTTGCGCCTCGACTTCCTCCGAAAATAAGGACAGCCGGCTGATCAGCCTTTAAGCCAACTGAGCTTCTCCCTTTTTCACCATCTTGCCCTAGCACTTCGGATGCCCGCGGATTTCCCGTCAAAACGACCTTATTCACCGGGAAATATTGCTTTGCTTCCTCAAAGCAGATGGCAACACGATCGACATATCGACTTAAAAATTTATTTGTTAATCCCGGAACACTGTTTTGTTCATGAATAATGGTCGGAATTCCAAGCTTTGCTGCGGCATAAACGACTGGACCGCAAACATACCCACCGGTTCCTATAACAATATCAGGCTTGAATTTTTTCAGAATGGCTTTGCTGTCCTGTACTCCTTTAACAAACCGATAAATCGTTTTGACATTATCGAGAGAAAGCTTTCGCTTAAAGCCTGTAATATCAATGGCTTGAAAAGGGATTTTTTCACGTGGTACTAATTGGCTCTCTAGCCCCTTTTCCGTCCCAATATACAAAAACTCGGCGTTTTTCGCTTCCTTATTAATTTCTCTTATTAATGCTAAGGCTGGGTAAATATGACCACCAGTTCCTCCACCACTAACAACTATTTTCATTATCTACACCTCAATTTAGAAAAGCTTCTGCGCTAAGACATGAATCAAAAGCACCTTGAGCTACACTATCAAAATTGTATACCTTGTTCGTTTACAATTTATCACTTTCCAATTTTACTATAAAACTGCCTAAAAAAAATATTTGATTTGAATAGTAATACTTTTGTAATGAAAATGAAAGAAACCCTGTTAGTACAGGGTCTAATTACAATCTTGCATATCGGCTGATATTTAATAGGACTCCGATTGCCATAAGCATCAAAGTAAGGGACGAACCTCCATAACTTAAGAAAGGTAATGTAATGCCGGTTACCGGCATCAGTCCGGTTACTACCCCTATATTAATCATAACTTGAATCGCAATCATGGCAATGATTCCGACCGCTAAAAAGCTTCCATAAAGATCGGGTGCTCCTAGAGCAATCCTAATTCCCCTCCATAGCAATAGCGCGAATAGCAATAAAACAAATGAACCGCCAATAAAACCAAGTTCCTCCGCCAAAATCGCAAAGATAAAATCAGTTTGCGGTTCGGGTAAGTAGAAAAATTTCTGCCTGCTTTGTCCTAAACCGAGTCCGAATAATCCTCCTGGACCTATGGCATATAATGATTGGATAATTTGAAATCCGCTGCCGAGCGGATCCTGCCACGGGTCAAGAAAAGAGGTAATCCTTTTCATCCGATACGGGGCGGAGATAATCAAACCTACAAAACCGGCGACACCAATCATACCTAAACCAACAAAATGGCTAACCCTGGCTCCAGCAATAAAAATCATAACTACGCAAGTACCAACCATTACTGTCCCTGTCCCTAAATCCGGCTGAAGCATAATCATAGCAAACGCCGTAAAAACGAGAGCCAAGGACGGAACAAGGCCAAGTCTAAACGAAGTAATTAATTTTTGCCTTTCAGAAAGGAATTTAGCTAAAAAAGCAATCATTGCCAGCTTCATAAATTCTGAGGGCTGAATGGAAAAGGCTCCAACTCCAATCCAGCTTCTCGAGCCGTTTCTAACATTTCCAATTCCGGGTATCAAAACAAGAACAAGGAGCACAAAACAAATAATAATCAAAACCTTTGCCCATGTTCTCCACGTCCAGTAATCAATGTTCATGATAAAAAACATTGCCAAGATACCGACACCCGCAAACAGCAATTGTCTTTTCGCAAAGAAAAAGGAATCATTAAATTTATAATCGGCCCAGACTGCACTTGCACTGTAGACCATAATGAGACCAACAGCTAGCAACGTAAATGTAATGATCATTAGCAACAAATCAGGAGTAGTCTTTTTTGACGGCAATGCAACACACCTCGACTGAGAGTTTAGAGCCTGAATCCCGATTATGTCAAGGAGGACAAACCCTTATTAAAGCTTATGCACCGCTTCGATAAAAATGTCTCCTCTTACTTCGAAAGTTTTATATTGATCCCAACTTGCACAAGCTGGCGATAACAGAATAACATCACCTTGATCAGAAAGTTCGAAAGCGACGGGAACAGCCTTTTCAACATTATCGACCCGTTTAATTTCTTTTATTCCTGCTTGTTTTGCTGCCTCTTCCAACTTTCCAGCTGTTTGTCCAAACGTAATTATTGCCTTTACATTTTGTAATGATGGAATGAGCTCATCAAAGCTATTTCCGCGATCTAATCCACCTGCTAACAAGACAATCGGCTCTTTAAAAGCAGCCAGAGCTTTTGATGTAGCCAAAATATTGGTAGCTTTTGAATCATTATAGAATCTTCGACCAGCTTTTTCACCAACATATTGCAAGCGGTGTTTTACTCCTTTAAAAGTGCTTAATACACGATGGATCGCTTCATTGGAAACACCACTCAGTTTAGCTGCCGCAACAGACGATAAAATATTTTCTAAGTTATGTACACCCGGTAAAACGATGTCAGCAAGCTGAACAACCCGTTCTTCATTGAACATAACCCAACCATCACGAATGAACGCGCCTTCTCCTAAATCTTTTGAAGTGGAGAAAAAGAGCACTTTAGCAGCTGATTTACCAGCTAAATCAATTAACTCCTGTTGATCACCATTTACAATTAAGTAATCTGTTTCTAGCTGATATTTAGTAATATTTGCCTTTGCATCCCGATATTCATCTCTTGTACCGTGGTAATCCAAATGAGCATCATAAAGGTTTGTAATAATGGCTACCTTCGGACGGAACGTATTAATCCCCATCAATTGAAAAGAGGATAACTCGATGACAATTGTATTATCACTTGTTGCCTTTTGCGCAACCCCTGAAGCGACAGTTCCAATATTCCCGGCAATTAGCGGCTGTTTATTGCCTTCGTTTAACATTTCAAAAATAAGCGTAGTTGTCGTTGTTTTTCCGTTCGTACCGGTAATCCCAATAAAAGGGGCTTCCGATATTTGATAGGCAAGTTCTACTTCAGTAATAACTGGTATTTCACGGTCTAATGCTCCAACAATCATCGGATTATGATACGGAATTCCAGGATTTTTTACAATTAGCTCAAATCCCTCATCTAAAAGCTCAATAGGATGGTCTCCACAGATAACCTTTATACCTTGTTCAAGTAGCCCTTGAGCTTCAGGATTTTCTGATAGCGGCTTCTTATCGTTCACCGTTACAAATGCACCAAGCTTATGTAGAAGGGAGGCTGCGCTTACTCCACTTTTTGCTAAGCCTAAAACTAATATTTTCTTATGACGATAATGCTCAGGTTTTCTCATTTATAACCACACCTCTATATAGATTCCTAATACAGCCAGTAATAGCCCCACTGACCAAAACGTTACAACGACACGCCATTCTGACCAGCCGACCAATTCATAATGATGGTGGAGTGGACTCATTCTAAAAATCCGTTTTCCTGTTGTTTTAAATGAAGCAACCTGTAGAATAACGGACAGTGTCTCGATAACAAATACCCCACCAATGATAATCAACAGAATTTCCAGTTTCGTTAAAATGGCCACGGTGGCGATTGCTCCCCCTAATGCTAGCGAACCGGTATCTCCCATAAATACCTTTGCCGGGTGCGCATTAAAAACTAAGAATCCTAATACCGCCCCCACAACAGCAACAGAAAAAATAGCAATTTCGAATTGGGATTGATTCCACGCCAATATGGCAAACGCACCAAAGGCGATTGCAGCAGTTCCCGAAACTAAGCCGTCCAAGCCATCTGTTAAATTCACTGCGTTGGAAAAGCCGACAAGCCAAAAAATAACAAAGAATAAATAAAACCAACCTAAATCAAATGAATAGTCGAAAAAAGGAATATTCACTTCAGTAGAAAACTCATTTTGATTAAAGACAAAATAAAAAATAGCGGAAATAATAATTTGACCTAAAAGCTTCTGCTTTGAGGTCAGACCTAGATTACGCTTCATGACGACTTTAATAAAATCATCTAAAAAACCTAATAGTCCAAAACCGAACGTAACAAATAATAAAAGATACGTTTTAACTGTCGGCTCTGCAAACTTTCCTGTCATGACTAAAGTGGTCACGATGATCGATAGAAGAATCATGAGCCCGCCCATTGTCGGAGTTCCTGTTTTCTTTTGATGTGATTTAGGGCCTTCTTCACGAATGCTTTGTCCAAATTTCAACCTTCTTAAGAAAGGAATAAAAACTGGAGAAAGGAGTACTGTGATTAAAAATCCCATAAGTATTGTAAAAAATATAACCTGTTCCAGCATTTTATTCCCCCCTTAATCCCTCTAATGTTTGAATTAGCTCAAGTATTTGTTTAATCTTATCAGAACTATCATATGTTTTTATTTTTTCATTAAGAAGTCCTGTATCAATGAATTTGGACATTTGCTTTACTTCCTTTTCCTGCTTTACCATTTCAACATGAATTTCAAGCATTTTTTTAACATCTTCCCACAGGTTATTTGTATAAAAAACGGGAAAGTGATTTGGGGTATAGGAAGGCACCTGTTGGCCCTTTTCCCATATGGCCGCAACGGCCCCATTGTTTAGAGCTTTCTTTAAATCATCCCCATTTCCCCATAAGGGAATGAATAGACCTCGTGGCTGGTCGGCATCTGCATCTGATGTCACCGTATGAAACATCAGCATAGGATCCTTTATCCCTGTGGTTTCCGGAAATATTTGAGATAATAAACCATACCCTAAATACATTATTGTCGCTCCTTTATCGCTTGTCTCGCAACAAGGCGGTCATCAAAAGAGAGAATCTGATCTCCAATTTGCTGATACGTCTCATGCCCCTTACCAGCTATAAGGATGACATCACCTGGACCGGCGGCCTTTACTGCATAAGAAATGGCCTCTTTTCGGTCAACGATGACTTGATAGCTTTCACCGACAACCCCAGCTTCCATATCCTTGAGAATTTGGAGCGGGTCCTCGCTCCGAGGATTATCAGATGTAAATATCGGATCCGTTGCGAAGTCCGTAGCAATCTTTGCCATGATTGGGCGTTTCGTTCGATCGCGATCCCCACCACAGCCAACTACTACAAAAATGCGTTTATGGGCAATTTGTTGAATCGTTTTAAGCACATTTTCAAGACTATCTGGTGTATGGGCATAGTCAACAATAACCGCATAGGATTGCCCTTCATCAACAAGCTCCATTCTGCCAGACACACCTTTTACCTCTTCAAGCGAAGCTATGATTTGCTGTAATGGCAATCCGTACACTAGGGCTGTTGCCACACTGGCGAGCACGTTGTATACATTAAATTTTCCGACTAATTGTATTGAGACTTGTTCAATTCCCATCGGGGTAATTAATTCGAATTTAGTCCCGCTGGCATCCATTGAAATATTGGTTGCCCGCACATCAGCCTGTTGGTCAATCCCATAGGTAAAAACATGAGCAGCTGTCGCTTTTTCATACGCAGCCGAAGCCTCATCATCACCATTTAAGATCGCATACTTTGGTGAATGATGATCAAAGCTATTTCCTAATTGGGAAAAAAGCAATCCTTTTGCTCGCTTGTACTCATCCATTGTTTGATGGTAATCAAGATGATCTTGCGTTAAATTTGTAAATACTGCTATATCAAAATCACAGCCATGGACACGGCCAAGGTCTAATGCATGGGATGAAACTTCCATTACTGCTGCCTCAACCTGTACATCAATCATTTTTCTAAAGGTTTTTTGTAAGGTAAGGCTTTCAGGAGTCGTATTTTTTGTTTCATACTTCTGCTCACCAATTTTGGTATACATCGTTCCAATTAAACCGGTTTTCACACCTGAATCCGCTAGAATTTTTTCAATTAAGTGACTGGTTGTTGTTTTTCCATTTGTGCCCGTTAAACCAATCAATTTCAGTTTTTGAGTGGGCTGTCCATAAAAAGTATCGGCAAGCACAGCCATTGCCCTAATCGTACTTTTTACGATGATCACTGGAACATCCAGGTTTAGTTCTCTTTCTGCTAAAACGGCCACGGCCCCGTTTTGAACAGCGGAATCGGCATATTGATGTCCATCGACGGTATAGCCTTTCACACAAATAAATAAGCTTCCTTGTTGAACCTTGCGATTATCGTTTTCAATAGAGGTAATCTCAACATCCTCACAAGTCATTGGTGTCAACAAATGTAAGCTTTGAAGTAAGGTATGTAATCTCATTCAATATCAAATCCTCTCATCAGCGGTTATATTTTACACGATTCTAGTAAATTAAGCCACGGGCATTAGATAATTTTTCGATTTTTTGAAAGGATGACGGATTGGATTTTGCCTTCCATTTAAACATAGTACCATATTCATAAAAAAGGGGCGGCGAAATTTATTTTGCCGCCCGCCCTTCTCCATTACTATTCTTCTTTTTCTTTATTACTATCAGAGAAATACAGCCTGATTGTGGAACCTTGTTTAATTTTTACACCCGGCTGAGGAGATTGCTTAACGACGGTATCTCCTTCTCCGCTTGCATCTATTTTTAAATTAACAAACACTTCTCCCAGTTCTCTCTTTGTAAAACCAACAACATCCGGTACTTCAATCATCGGAACGTCATCCCATGCTTTCTTTTTCTCTATTTGACCTTTACGTGGCTCAACACCTAAAGCAGGAAGACTATCTTTCATGATATTTCCAACAATTGGAGCTGAGACTACGCCCCCGAATTGAACCGTTCCTTTTGGATTATCGACGGCAACATAGACAACTAATTCAGGATCATCTGCCGGAGCAAAACCAATAAAGGAAACAATATGATTGTTTTCGAGGTAACGGCCATTTTGAGCCTTTTGGGCTGTACCTGTTTTTCCACCGACACGATACCCATCAATAAAGGCGCGGCCACCGGATCCTTGGGCAACAACATTCTCCAAGGCATAGCGAACTTTTTCAGATGTCTCATTTGAAATAACCTTCCGCTTTGCAACAGGTGAATTCTTCATCACAACCTCGCCTGTTAGTGGATCAATTAATTCTTTGGCTACATATGGAGTATAAAGAGTTCCGCCATTAATAGCTGCTGATAGAGCTGCCACCTGTTGGATCGGTGTTACAGAAACCCCCTGCCCAAAGGATGTTGTCGCTAATTCAACCGGGCCTATCCGATCCATTTTGAATAAAATACCCGTTCCTTCACCTTGGAGGTCAATGCCTGTTTTCGTGCCAAAACCAAAATCTTTAATATACTTGAACAACTTTTCCTTCCCTAATCGTTGACCTAACTCGACAAAGCCTGGGTTACAGGAGTTTTGGACAACCTCAAGGAAGGTTTGACCACCATGGCCGCCTTTTTTCCAGCACCGAAGTCTTGAGCCACCTACCTCCACATAGCCTGGGTCGTGAAAATGCTCTTTTTCAAGATCCACTTTACCCTCTTCAAGCGCTGCTGCTAAGGTGATAATTTTAAATGTTGAGCCCGGTTCATACGTACTCCATACAGGTAAGTTCCGGTTGTAAACTTCCTGTGGAACGTTTTTAAAATTGGCAGGGTCAAAGCTTGGTCTACTTGACATTGCCAATATTTCTCCATTATTTGGGTTCATGGCGATCGCGATGATTCCATCAGGTTGATATTGAGCTTCTGCAATATCAAGCTCCCGTTCAACAATTGTCTGGATTTTTGTTTCAATCGTTAACTTTAAATCAAGACCATCGACCGGGGGCTGATAATCGTCAGCCATGTCATTCATCCGTTTTCCTTTTGCATCAGCGTAAAATTTAACAGAGCCCTTTTCACCCTTTAACTCTTTATCATAATATAGCTCTAAGCCCATTAAACCCTGATTGTCAATTCCAGCAAATCCTAATACATGGGATAAATAAGTACCAAAAGGATAATGGCGCTTCGAATCCTCACCAATATAGACTCCTTTTAAGCCTAACGAGCGAATTTCCTTTGCTTTTTCATGGGAAATCTTTCTTCCCTCAGGTATTCTTTCACTTGAGCTTTTTTTGGTTATTATTTGATAGGCTTTTTCCTTGGACATATTTAAAACAGCAGCTAATTTTTCAGCCGTATTGGCCGGGTCAACAATTTGACGCGGAACAACATAAACAGTTGGTGAACTAATATTCGTTGCTAGTTTTACTCCATTACGATCAACAATCTCCCCACGCTTGGGCTCAAAGGGAATATTCCTGCTCCACGAATCCTTTGCCCTATCGGTTAACATTTCACCAATGAAAAACTGTACATAGCCGAGTCGTAAATCAATAATTAAAAAAATTAATAGCCCGACAATGAGGGCAATAGCCAATCTTTTTCGGACTGTAACTTGAGATACACGCATATTATGAACGAAACCCCTTTCCTGCTCTTTCGGATTGTCCTATCACCGATAAATCGATTACTTGAGCAATTCCTCGCTGGTGAGCACTCTATAAGGCTCGTTCATTTATATGCTTGTACTTATTTAATTAGAACGAAGAGCGTCAATCATGTACGACATCCAATGGATCATCTTCGCCCTCTTTTCGATCCTTTGTTTCTTGCTCCTCTTTTTCCTTTTCTTTGTCAGCCTTTTCTTTTTGTTGAGGTGTCATACATTCAACGATCAAATAGCTGCCTCCTGCCACGACCGAACCCTGTTCAATATTCTGGCTGACAACATAACCACTTCCATTGATTGTTAATTTCAAATCAGCCATTTTCGCAACCGTCATGACATCTCGACGGGACCAATCTGTTAAATCAGGCATGGTAAGCTCTCCATCCGTTCTTAGGATGACTTTTTCCCCTTCAAGCATCTTGCTATTTGCAGCCGGAGACTGTTCAAGAACAGTACCTCCATTTCCAATGATAACCGGCTCTAAGCCTTTTTCTTGTAACTTTCCAACAGCATCTTCAATTGATAATGTTGTAAGATTTGGGATTTCATTTGTTTGCGCCTTTTCCATACTTGTCGGCTTAATATTTAAATATTGCAAACTATTTTTCATGACAGGATTAAAAATCATTGAAACGGGTATGGAGCCATCGAAATAGGTTTTTATCTCAGGCTGCTGAACTGCCACATACACAATCAGCTCGGGATCATCTTTTGGAGCCATTCCCAAGAATGAAAAAATATAGTTTTCCGGCCCTGTTAGATAACCACCTTTTCCAGGAATTTGGGCCGTTCCTGTCTTACCGGCAACCGCATAACCGTCTAATTTATAGCGGCTTCCCGTCCCTTTTGGAGAGGTTACGACCGTTTCTAAAATATCCCGTACTTCTTTTGCCGTTTCAGCAGAGATTGGATTCCCCGCTATTTTTGGCTCGGTTTCACTAACTACTTCTCCGGTATTAGAATCAACGATTTTTTTTACAACATGGGGCTGCATCATTTTTCCGTCGTTTGCAACCGCTGTTGCAGCCTGGATTTGTTGAATCGGGGTAATAGCCGTTCCCTGACCAAATGCAGTAGTTATTTTATCAATAGGGTATTGATAAACAATTTTCCCTGAAGTTTCATTTGGCAAATCGATTCCGGTTGGTTGTTCAAAGCCAAATTTCGTTAAATATTCCCGATATTTATCAAATCCAAGCTTTTCATTGGCAATCCGGGCAAAGGCAACATTGGAGGAACGTTGGACACCTTCTAAAAAGGTAATCGTTCCCCATCCTTTCCCGTTATGGTCCCGGATTGGTTTTGAATTTGGTGTAACCTTGTATGAACCGGATTGATACGGTTCATTCGGATTAAATACCCCTTCCTCAATGGCTGCAGAAAGGGTAAAAATCTTCATCGTTGAGCCAGGTTCAAACGAGTTTTCAATGACTTCATTATGCCAGCCTTTTTCAATTCCCTCCCGTGTTTTTGGGTGGAAGGTTGGACGCTGTCCCATCGCCAGTATCTCACCAGTTTTAGGGTCGGCGACAACGGCAATAATTTTTTTGGGATTATATTCCGCCACTACCTTGTTCATTGCGTCCTCTAAAAAGGTTTGTATTTTTTTATCAATCGTTAAATAAACTTCATTACCATTTTTGGCAGGCGTTATGTTTTCCTTGCCATCAGGCAACAAATAGCCCCACAGATCACTTTCGTATTGTACCGTTCCATTCTTGCCGGTTAATGCTTCATTTAAGGTGGCTTCGATTCCTAATTGACCGATTGTTTTACTACTTCCATCTTCTTTTTCCTCTTTGTCTACATAACCGACTACATGGGAAGCAAACGTTCCATTTGGATAAAACCGCTTTTTATCCCTGATAAAAGTAATTCCTGGTAGCTTAAGCTTTTCAATTTCCGTTTTTGTTTTATGGGATATATCCCGCCCTGCATTTCCAAACTCAACTTGGAAACGACCTTTTTTGCTTAGTACCTCCAGAATGTCACTTTCGCTCATCTGGATATACTTTGCCAATTTCCGAGCAGTCAGTTCAGGATCCACGACATGCTTTGGCTTTTTAGGGTCGGTGGTCATTTTTTTATCAAGAATCGCGACAATTGAGTAGGAAGTAGTATCCTTTGCTACCACTTCCCCATTTCGGTCGAAGATGGTTCCACGTTCGGCATCAATGATTCTTTCTTTCGTATATTTCTGTTGTGCCTTAGCAGCCAAAACCTGGCCTTTGGCATCTCCTGAAACTTGAATAGTAACATAATGGATAATTAAGACAAAAAAGAGCAGGCTGAATATTACAAATAATATCGCTGCTCCCCGATTCATATTAGGTTGTTTTCTCATCATTTACTCCTGCACAACCTTAACATTGTCGTTTAATTGTAATCCAAGTTCTTTTGTTGCTTTTTCCCAAATACGCTCATAGGTACTTAATTCTGCAACCTGAACCTCTAGATCACCATTTATTTTTTGTTGTTCTTGGATTTTCACTTCAATATCCTGTATATCTTTATTGACGCTATAAATCGCAGCTTGGTTAGAAATAATCTGAACAGAGCCAATGCAGATAAATGCGCCAAAAAGTAGTCCTAATATTTTTTCACCAGGGGAAAACCAAGCCTTTTTAACAGTTGCAGTATTGATTTGTTGATTTGTCCGCTGCTGCGTTTCATGCTGCAGTTTCTTAGCTAAGTTGCTCATCTATTTCCCTCCCGTTTTGATGATTATTTATTTTTTTCTGCGACCCGTAATTTAGCAGATCTAGCTCGATTATTATGAAGGATTTCTTCTTCAGACGGTAAAATTGGTTTCCGGGTAATGACTTTCATTTCAGGCTCAAATTCCTTAGGAATCATTGGCAAACCAGGTGGCAGATTCGGTAGCTCACTAGCCTTTTTAAACGCTACCTTACAAATTCGATCCTCTAAGGAATGGAAGGTTATCACACTAATTCGCCCACCGGGGCTTAGCAATCCAAAAGCATCCTTTAAAGATTTCTCAAACACACCTAATTCATCATTAACTGCTATTCGAATTGCTTGGAAAATTCGCTTCGCGGGGTGACCGCCTTTTCTCCGTGCAGGTGCTGGAATAGCTTCCTTGATGAGCTCGACTAATTCAAATGTTGTCTCGACCGGTTTGTTCGCACGAGCTGCTTCAATTTTTCGAGCGATTTGCTTTGAGAATTTTTCCTCACCATATTGAAAGAAAATGCGGACTAAATCTTCATAACTCCAGGAATTAATGACATCGTAGGCAGAAATGGAGGATTGCTTGTCCATTCGCATATCTAAAGGAGCATCATGATGATAACTAAATCCCCGTTCGGGGGTGTCTAACTGGGGGGAGGATACTCCTAAATCATATAAAACCCCATCTACATGATGAACGCCATATGCTAACAATTCTTCTTTTAGGTTTGAAAAATTACTTTTTATGATCGTTATTTTATTGAGATGTTCGGCTAACTTTACCTTTGCATGGGCAATAGCTGTTTCATCTTGGTCAAAGGCATACAACCTGCCTTTATCAGATAGTTTAGAAAGGATCAGTGCACTATGACCGGCACCACCTAATGTACAATCTACATAAATGCCGTCTGGATGAATATTTAATCCGTCAACCGCTTCATGTAATAACACTGTTGTATGTTCAAACATGTAATTCTCATTCCACCTTTCTAATGAATTATTCTCGGAGCGTTTAAATATCAAACCCTATCATATTTTCTGCAATTTCTGCAAAAGATTCTTCGGACTTTAAGAAATATTCTTCCCAAAGTTCCTTGCTCCAAATTTCAATTCGATTAGAAACTCCAAGAACGACACATTCTTTATCTAAATTTGCATATTGAAGCAGTGGGGCTGATATATTGATTCTCCCTTGTTTATCCAGTTCACATTCTGTGGCACCGGAAAAGAAAAAGCGGGTGAAGGCTCTAGCGTCCTTTTTAGTCAAGGGAAGACCTTTTAGCTTTTCCTCGAGTAGTTTCCATTCATCAAGCGGGTAACCAAACAAACATTGATCCAAGCCACGCGTCAAAACAAACATCTCACCAAGGTCATCACGAAACTTAGCGGGAACAATTAAGCGGCCTTTATTATCAACGTTATGATGGTACTCACCCATGAACATATACACTACCCCCACTTTCTTTTCTAAATTTACCACATCCCCCCACTTTTCACCACTTATTTTTAGAATTCTCTAAGCGCCATGGAATTCCTTCTAAACAATCGATTTTTTCACTATGGAATTGTTGTTTTCTTCCGACAAGAAAACGGTCAATCCGACCAAAGCCCTATTATTTCAGGCTTTTTGACTTTTGAGAAGATCGTAAAAATCTCCATGAATTTCTATGTTTTTTCATTCTACTGGTAATTTTTACAATCAACTGTTGTTTACCATTTTTTCTTAGACATAAAATTGTCGAAAATTAACAAATTCCTACCCACAAAAACTAACAAAAATTAATTGGCATGGAGCATTGCCTTTTCCAAATGGCTCTGTTTAATTTGGCTGTTGATTTCCGCTCCAGGTGCTCCCTTTCCGCAGGGGAGTCCGGGAGCCTCCTCGGCGCAAGCGCCTGTGGGGTCTCCCGTGACACCTTCTCCCGCAGGAGTCTCGCACCTTCCGCTCCAATCAACTGAGTGTACAAAATCAACATTGTTATTTAACTCAGCCTTCCCCAAAAAAAGAGGCTGACTCTATTGAGTCGGCCTCAGTTATTTATAATTTGATGACTTTATGTGTTCCATCAAATTGATAATTTATCGTTACTAACTGCTTTACAAAATCAAACCCATATTTATTTATATAATAAAACGGATTTAGAATTCTCTCCTGTGGTGACCCGTTTGGTCTTAATGCATTCCCAATTCGGTCCATCTTCCGCAAGATAACACCGTGTTTTTGATAAAGAGAATCATTAATCTTGTCTTCAAGAAAACGGACTTGCTTTTGCGACAGGTCTTCATTCTTCTTTATTAACGGGCTCAAACCTTTATCAATCTCTTTTGTTTTTGCTTCTATTCGCTGATAAAAATCTGTTAGCTCGTTTCTTAATTCAATAAAGAGATGGTCTAATTCAGGGTTTTTAACAGTCTGAAGATACTCCTCTTTATAATCATTAACCCCATTTTTCAATACAGCTTCTAAACTAAAACTTAAGTCCTGAAGATCCGTCTCAATTGACCTTTCTAATAAAGTAATATTCAACCTAGGAACAATGGGCGGCATTCTTAAATTAAAGTGTTCAAATACTTGTTTTAATTCACTCCAATACGCTATCTCACCCGGACCCGCGATAAAGGCTAAAGTTGGGAACAACCATTCCTGCGTTAACGGTCTTGTCACAACATTATTGCTTAACCGATCAGGTTGCTCCTCAGCCAGTTGAATTAACTGATCGAAAGAAAACTGCACTGAACTATTTTTCCCAATAAATAACTGTTTCTCTGGGCTATATTCAAGTAATATCCGCGAATTCGTTTCAACATCATTATAAAAAATATTGGCAGCATTCTCCTTCATATCAATAGAAGGATAAAAACCAAAACGAGCTAATTCCTTTTGCTGTTGGAAAACTAATTCAGTAATCTTCTGTCCGTCTTTAATTTGTTTAAGAAAACAGTCTCTCTCTAAAAAACGAAGCTGTTTGTCACCTGAATCAATAATCAATAACCCAAATTCTTTAAACAATTCCATAATAATACACGAAAAAAAGTCAACAAGAGTTTGGGAACGTTCAATTGCCTGATGGGTAAACTTTAATAAATGGTTTGTATGTTCTGTTTCACCAAATGATTCGATAATTTGCTGAACCCACAAATAGCATTGTTCTTTATTAATTTGAATATCGGAAACCATTTTTTTCTCTAAAACTAACTGAGGATAGGTCCATTTGTCAATTTTATGATTTACTTCTGCATAAATATGGTTGACTTCCATATAATCATGATCTTCACCAGCAATCCAAAAAACCGGTACTACCGGAATGCCAAGCTCATCTTCCTGTTGTTTTGCAAAGGAAATAATTGAGATCACTTTATGGATTGTATAGAGGGGACCTGTCAGCACACCTGCCTGCTGGCCTCCAATGACAACAACACTATTCTGATCCCGAAGTTTTTCTAATGATTTTTTGACTTCTTGGGAGGTGGGGAATTTAGCCATATATTGTTCTATATGCTCGGCTAGTTCTTCCCTTTGAAACGCACGTTTTTTTAATTCCTGCGCACGTTCTGTATAATTAATTGGTTCTTGATAACGATAATGAAAAAACTGAGCTATATCAGGCGTTTGTGCCAAATAATCAGTTGCAAACCGGTTATTTGCCGGAAGCGAGAGATTTAACATCTCCATTTATTGTACTTCCTTTCTAATCAACGATAGTCATTCTTAATGAGTATAGCATTTTCATATTTGAAAAGGAAAAAACTTTGCCTAATTGAAATTTATCGGGGAAATTATAAGCTACTAAGCCTTTGAATTAAACCAACTACGAGTAAAACAAGGTAGGTAGTAAAAAAAATCAAAAAATTCATCCGCCAGAATCCTTTAATAATTGGTAGAAACACGATTTCATGCTTCGTTTTCCAATGAATAATCACAAAAATTAACGCTACAATAATCATCAGCAGAAAAATTAACCATAAATACGAAACTTCCCAAATAACCAATATTAAATGGTGGACAGCCAATACGAACAACACGGTACTAAAGTCAATCGCTAAATGGACAGCCTTGCGATGATTTTTAAGGAGTGGTTTACTAATGAAAAACACACATAGATAACCCAATATCGGGATTGTTACGAATGCAGCAATTACATGAGAAATGAATCCAGACATTTATTTAACCCCTTCATTTAATGTTAATCCTTTAATGAGGTGAAAAAAGGTTTGGATAAGCGGAGCCTGTATCCCTTTGCTATCCGCTTCTTCAAGTAAATAACCTAAAATGGCGTCAACTTCTGTTTCCCGATGATGTTCTATATCTTTGAGCATAGATGATCTATTTTGAGCAGTTTTTTCACAGACGTTCATGACATGAGAAAAAATTTGATCACGATTCTTTAACTGTAAAATCGCTGTGATTTCCGAAAAAATATCGTTCAAAATTTTATAGTAATGGGGATTATCAATAAGCTCCCCATTTTGAACACGCAAAACCGCCGTTAATGGGTTAATTACCGCATTAACGATTAATTTTTTTATTAGCATTTCGTAATAGTCGGGTTCGATAATAAACGGGAAACTGCTTGGACTCACTGAGACAAATTGTTCTAGGAAGGATGGATCTCCATTCAAAACGGCACATCTGGTAACGCCTTCCCCATTATGGTGCACCACATTAGCACTATCCCGGTAAGCACCGTGTTCAACAGAACCAATATAGATTTCCTGATTTGTCATATTCTTAAGGGACTTAATATGCCCCATTCCATTTTGTAAAAATAAAAGTCGTCCACAAGATTTCGGCTGGTTGGAGATTTTATCCAAAACATGAGTCAGCTGGTATTGCTTCACCGTAACAATGGTTATATCTTCTAGTCCTTGCCAGCTGTCAAATGGAACAGCAGAAACGAAGGTGTTCCAAATATTCTCCTTTTTCTTTAAACATATCCCTTCACGATTGATTACTTCTGCTTGTTCTAACGTCCTAGTATAAACGGTAACGGAAGCGGTTTTGTTAAGGTAATAAGCAAATAGAAGACCGAGCGAACCGCCACCAATAATTCCAATTCTCATACGCATTTACCTCATTCAACTATGATAGTTTTTATTGTAGCAACAATTTGTAGAAATGAACATTTCGAATATGAAAACTTTTTATTTACTCGGATTATCAATGTATATAAATAAAGCATGACTCTTTACCCGTTTTGCTTGATCATTCTACTATTATTATTTTTGTCCCTATCGGCAAGGTAAAAATGCAGAATTTTTTGATTTTTTATTATATAATTAAAAAGTAGACGTAAATACTAAAAACGTTTTGCTATTGAATGGCTTTCACGGGTTTTGGACTAAGGATATAGGAGGAAACTAAGTGGACGTACAAGTAGAGAAATTAAAAGTAAATTACAAGACTTTAGAGGAATTTAAAAAATTTAAAGAATACGGTCTTCAAGAATTATCGATGCTGGAGGATCTAGAGGCAAATATCATTGAAAATGACAGCGCTTCACCGTTTTATGGAATATATTTTGCTGACATGCTAGTGGCAAGAATGAGCTTATATCAAGTTGATGCAAGGTATAATAGATATTTCAGTCCTCCAAAGGATTACCTTGAACTTTGGAAGCTAGAGGTTTTATCGGATTTCCAAGGAAAGGGCTTAGGACGTGCGTTAGTAGAATTTGCACAAAGTTTTGGCTACCCAATTAAAACAAATCCCCGCGTTAAATCAAAGGAGTTTTGGGAGAAAATGGGCTTCTCACCTGTTCATTACGATACAAGCCGTGATCTCGGCGAGAATCCCCTTATCTGGTTTCCGTCTGGATTCAAAGAACAAATCTTATAAGCAGAAAAAGCGGACAGATAATCGTCCGCTTTTTCTTATTTTTCAATTCGCTCCAAATTTCCGTTTTTGTCCATTTGGAACTTCACCTTTTGTTGGCGGTCTTCCTCTTGTAAAACAACCATTTTCCTTGCTCGTTCCATTATCTCAATTAAGGCGCGATAGTCCTCTTCAATTAACTTTAATTCCTTTGTTTTTTTTTCATTTTCTGCAGTAAGATCCAGCGTTTGTTTTTCTAATTTTTTGATTTTCGCTTCATATTGCTCGAGACTTTCTGACTGGTCACTGTGCTTTTCCGCTCTCTCATATAAATCCTTTAAGAATTCAATTACCGCGGTAAACGTGAGCTCACTTGGTTGTTCGGCTCTAATAGATTGACTATTTTTCAGTTCAACAATTTGGTTTATATCATCATCGAAATCAGAAGCACTATACTTTTTTGCTTCCTTCCGTTGCTTCTTCGCTAACTCTATTCCAGATTTATATTGTTTTCTCACATAAGAATTCCAGCGAAAACCACATGCTGCTGATGTTCTCGATAATTGCCTTCCTACTTCTTCAAAGGCTTGCAGCTGAGTCCCACCATCCCTAATATGGCGAAGAACTACTTCTGCAAGTAAGAGATCCTCATCCTGCGTCCAAGCATCTTGGCGTGTTGTCGGCATGTTTATCCCTCCTAGTGTTTTTATTCATACATATGCATTCACTAGAAAAGATAGACTGCTAAACGTTAAATTAGTTTTTTGCCAAAAATTTATTGACGACATCGTGATGGGCATCAGATTCCCATAGACGGGAACAAGTACGTACCTCTTCTTCAATTCTGGCTTGTATCCCTGTTTCAGTCCATTTTCGAACTAGCATGGACTTATAAGCCTCTAAAACACCAGCCTCTATTGCTAGAACATTTTTTAAATAATGTATGCTGTTTTCAAGAAGATCCCCTTCAAAAACCGCATCAATAAACCCTAATTCTAGCAACTTCTCAGCTTCATACATTTTTGCTTCCATTAACAATTTCATTGCATTCATTGGGGCTATTTTTTCGCAAAGCATGGTGCCTCCGCCCCATCCCGTGGTAATTGCTAGTGTTCCCTGGACAAATCCAGCCTTAATACCAGCCTTAGCAATCCGGAAATCACAAGCGGATGCCAACTCACAGCCGCCCCCCATTGCTGTTCCATTGATAAGAGCAATAGTTGGTTTCGGTAGTAATAATAAATCTACAAGAATCTTTGACATTTTTGATAACATTCCATACGCTTGTTCTTCTGTTTTTAAATCATGAAAGACTGATAAATCTCCTCCAGAACAAAATGCTTTTTCACCAGTTCCTGTAATGACCAGTGCCTTCAAAGAGGAATTTTTCATTTTTTCAATGACAATTTCAAGCCCTTCCATGATGGCATAATTAATAGCATTCCGCTTTTCTGGTCTATTAATTGTAAATAATAGATATCCTTGTGGCATTTCCTCAATCTTATATGCGTTATTCATTTCCATCCTCCAAAAAATATAGCTTTACTTTAATTTTAGAAATTATCCGACAATTTTGCAATGATTTCTTCTTGGTCATGGAGAAAAATAGCAAATAAAGTCACTGGGGGACCTGTTCATGGGGACGGTTCTAGTGTATTTTTTTTCATAAAGTACTGCTGCTAGTGGTGTTTCTCTTTACTGATGGTAAACAGGCCCCTCATATTAGGATCACTTCAAACCAGTATTTGATTGCAGTTTCTCCTTTGGTGAGTGGGCATTTTGTTGCCAATAGCCCTTATTGATTGCAGTTTCACCTTGAGTTTTCGGGCATTTTGTCATCAATAACCCTCATTGGTTACAATTTCTGCTTGGGTCACACGCCATTTTAATACCAATAACCCTTATTGGTTACAATTTCTGCTTGGGTCACACGCCATTTTAATACCAATAGCCCTCATTGGTTGCAATTTCCGCTTGAGTCACCCGCCATTTTAATACCAATAACCCTATATAAATTGTTACCTAAAAAAACAACACTAATTTTACTTACAAAAATGACAAAAGCACAAGGAGCCATAGACTCCTTGTGCTTTTTATCAGAGGAAAATTAGTCGTTTACAACTTCTTTTCCTTTGTATGTTCCACAAGCTTTACATACACGGTGAGCAAGTTTCATTTCACCGCAGTTTGGGCATTCTACCATACCAGGAACTTGTAGTTTGAAATGAGTACGACGCTTTCTTTTCGCAGTTTTAGAAGTTCTTCTAAAAGGTACAGCCATTCTTCCCACCTCCTTAAAGACAATTAAGAATGATATGAAGTTCAGATATTATTCAGATCTTCACGTTTCTTTTGTTTCCTCCGATTATGTATCAGAAGAAGAATCATTTTCGTCAAAAAACTTAGCAAGCCCAGCAAGACGTGGATCAACTTTTTGTGTATGATTCTGTTCTTGGATTACTTCCCAATCCTTACCTGATTGAGGAGCACCTTCTCCAGTTTTAACGTCATCGCAAAATACTTGCATTGGAACCTCAAGCAAAAGAATTTCTTGAATGACCGGCATAAGGTCGATCACATCACCTTTTACTTGATGGACTTCCTCACCAACTTCATATTCAGAAGCATTAAGCAGGAAGGTTTCCGTTGTTTCAACATTAATTGGATAATTCACATCAACTAACGTCCGAGAACAAGGCAGGATTAAATGACCTTTTATTGCTAAATGAAAAGTCACTTCGGTCGAACCGATATCGGCTCTTCCTGATATATGCATTGGAGAAACAGCGCGTATTGATGATTCTACTTTACTCATATCATCAACTTGAATTGTTTCATCAATTATAAGACCCTTGGCTCGATATTTTTGTAACTGACTAATTGTCCATTTCAATTGAATCACCTCAAGGCAACAAAGGTAATTATAGCTTCCACATAATTATTTGTCAATATTTTTTCTTTACAGATCGAAAAGCGTAGGCGACCGGGCAGCGCCGTATGGACTGGAGCATATCGACTGAGATAAAGGAAACACGAAGAGCGTTAGCGATTCGATGTTGACTTATCGCAGGGAGATAGGCGAAGTCCACTAGGCGTTGGTCGCCGGAGCTAGACAGATCGAAAAGCGTAGGTAGCTCGCCCAGGGGCGACTGGCATAAGACGAGCCGGCCGAAAGGTCGTTCTTTGACCATTTGGACGGATTGGCTTATGTCCCGAGCCCCTAGTCGCCGGAGCTAGACAGATCGAAAAGCGTAGGCGGCTCGCCCTAGCCTTAGAAGCTTAAAAAATACAAAAAGAATGGGTACTCCCGCTATCACACTTTTACAAGTGTAACCAATCTGGGTAAAATAATCAAAAATACTTGAAAACACGAATAGTGACCGTTATGGTAGATGTTAGTTAAAGGAGGCAAAAAAATGAAAGCAGTTGGCGTCATTGTTGAATACAACCCCTTTCATAATGGACATGCCCTTCATTTAGAAGAATCAAAAAAAGCAAGCGGAGCCGAAGTGGTTATTGCTGCAATGAGCGGCAACTTTCTTCAACGCGGGGAACCTGCTTTAGTATCTAAATGGACTAGAACAAAGATGGCATTACAGGCAGGAGTTGATATTGTTTTTGAACTTCCTTATCAGTATGCTACACAGCAGGCAGAAATATTTGCATTTGGCGGTGTTTCACTTCTCCATTCTGCGGGATGTGAGTCCATTTGCTTTGGAAGTGAAGCGGGAAATATTGAAGCCTTTCAAGAAACATATGATTTCATCGGTAAGCATGATTCACTTTTTCAGCAGCAGGTTAAGCTGTATATGCAAACAGGAGTGAGTTACCCAAGAGCGTTATCGCAGGCTTTTAAAGACTTATCACCAACCGATACGATGATCGATTTATCAAAGCCAAACAATATTTTAGGGTTCCATTATTTGAAAGCAGCCGAGAAACTGCAGCAGCCGACAATCAAAGTGATCACGGTACAACGAAAAAATGCCGGCTATCACGATGAGCATTTTTCTTCTAGCACGATCGCGAGTGCCACTAGTATCCGCTCTGCGTTATTTTCAGAAGAGCAACAACTAGAAAAAATTCTAGCTTACGTGCCGGAATCGACCTTTAAGTTACTGAATGAATATAAAGCAAAATATGGAGGCTTTCATAATTGGGAGCTTTATTGGCCCTTCTTCAAATATAAGCTTCTGCAAAGCAGTCCAGAGGAATTAACAGCAATATATGAAATGGAGGAAGGGATTGAAAATAGACTTTTGTCTACTGTTGAAAAAGCAAAGTCCTTTTCTGAATTTATTCAGCTTGTAAAAACAAAACGTTATACTTGGGCCCGCTTACAAAGAGTTTGTCTTCATGTTTTAACGAATACAAAGAAAATTGACATGAATGTTCTCGATCAACCTGTACCCTATTTACGATTGCTGGGGATGACTGAAAACGGAAGAATCTATTTAAACAAGAAGAAACAACAGTTGAGCACCCCTCTTATATCAAAGCTCTCATCGTATAAAAATTCCG
>NZ_JBKFGH010000031.1:0-8517 GCF_051233475.1 Neobacillus terrisolis
AAAACGGAAGAATCTATTTAAACAAGAAGAAACAACAGTTGAGCACCCCTCTTATATCAAAGCTCTCATCGTATAAAAATTCCGATATTGAACCGGATATTCGAGCTTCCAGAATTTATAATATCGGATTATCAGCTGGTAGTGAGGAATTAGATCAAGACTATAAAGAAACACCTGTTTATCTGCAAAAAAATAGGAACTGACAGTAGGGATGTCAGTTCCTTATTGGTTGGCCGATATCAGCTATTTTTTCGGGCTAAGTTTTTCCAAATATGCTACAGCTTCATCAAATGTATCAATTGGGACGATTTTCATATTTGATCCGATTTCTTTTGCTGTTTTAACAGCCATTTTATAATTGGAATCAGATGCATTTTTCTCATTTGGAGCAAAGAAAATTTCTGCATCCGCTTTGTCTGCAGCCACGACCTTTTGCTCAATTCCACCAATTCTTCCCACTGTTCCATCCGAAGAGATTGTCCCCGTACCGGCAATGTTATATCCCTTTGTTAAATCGAGGCTTGTAAGTTGATTATAAATTTCTAAAGTAAACATGAGGCCAGCAGATGGCCCCCCTATCTCCTCCGTGTCGATCGACACTTTAGGATCCACTACGATCTCTTTATCATCCACTAAGCCGATCCCGATTCCGACTTTTTTCTTATCTTCAGGGAAGGTTTGGACAGTTAACGAAGCGGTTTTTTCCTGTTCTTCACGTTCATACGTAACAGACACTTTCTCTCCAGGTTTTTTATCACTTATATAATCGATAAATTGGTCCATCGATTCAAACTCTTCCTCGTCTACTTTAATAATCCGATCCCCAGGTTTTAATTTACCTTCAGCTGGCATATCGGGAACAATGTGCAATACATAAATACCCTTATATTTATATTTAACTGGATATCCAGCTTTCTTATATGCAACCTCTATTGCGCTCGTTTTCGAAGTGTCCATCATGTGGAGTTGACGGACATTGTATTCCTCATCACTCTCATCTTCACTTCTAATAGCCTCAACAGGATATATTTCTTGATATTTACTTACTTTGGCAATCGCATAAGAATAAATGTTTGCTTTTCCCATCCGTATTGTTGTTAACATAAAACTGCCTTCTTCATCATGACCATCTTCAACTTCTATTATCGGTTCGAGCTCCTTTGCCATACCAGGCTTTGATACATAATAAGGCAAATAATAAAATGAGCTTGCTGCGAAAAATAGTCCGGCAATGATGAGGAAAAGGAACGAGCGATTTTTCCTCATTCTGATTGTGACCCCTTCCACTGTTCAATCAAATTTTTTATTTTATTAATGTTTTTCCTAGCAGCCTCTTCCCCAATTGTGATGATATCTTCAATATTGGTAAAGGCTCTAGAGTTATACTTTTCCACTTGTGGGCGAATCATGACATCCGAAGCAACCATTCGATAGTCCACAAGCTCCATTTGCATTATATCAATACTTTGCATAATTACATCATAAATAGAGGTAATTTCGGTATTGGTTTTCACATGGGACACATCGACTGCGATAACGAATTCTGCCCCCATTTCTTTCACCACGGAAACTGGAATACGATCCACTACTCCTCCGTCTACAAGAAGTCTACCATTAATTTTTTCCGGAACAAAAATTCCCGGTATTGAGATGCTAGCCCGGACACACTCGGCAATCGGCCCTTTTTTAAAAACCACTTTTTCACCGGACATAAGATCCGTTGCTACTACTGCAACCGGCACCGCTAATTCTTCAATATTTTTCCCATGAGTAAAGATACGTATGAGTTCCTTTACCCGCTTACCTGCAATAAATCCCATTTTCGGCACGGTAAAATCGAGGTAATATTTTCGTTTGAAGGCAGTAGAAATTTTATAAAGTCGGTCCAGGTCCAGCCCTGCCCCAAAAAAGCAGGCAACTAGAGCCCCCATGCTGCTTCCGGATATATAATCAATCGGAATTCCTTCTTCCTTCAGTACCTTTAACACACCCAAATGGGCGAATCCCCGTGCACCACCCGATCCGAGTGCCAAGCCAATTTTCGGACGCGGCAAAGAGATTTCCTCCTTTGCAGTAATATATTTAGTTCCTTTAGTGTCATCTTATTCTTATGGTCTAAATTACTTTTCTATGAGTATATTGTTTTATATGGGGACAAGGCATGAGCCCAAAATATCCCCCGATAAACGAACAAGCTTTATCCGTCTATGACCAGTTTGGATATTCATAAAGGAATATATTGGCTTTCATTTTATCACTGTTTTTCCCTATTGCACAGTAACTATCCTTTTTGGGAGGCTTACTTTAGTGAATCGCTCTAAGTTGAAAACCATTTTTCTAGCTAGTTTTGTTTCGATTTTGGCTATTTCCATTATTTCGTTGCCACAAGAGTCTGTTGAAGCCTCGATAAGGGGATTAAATATGTGGTGGGAAATTGTATTCCCCTCCCTATTGCCGTTTTTCATCGTATCTGAGATGTTAATTGGATTTGGAGTTGTACGATTCATCGGAGTTTTATTAGAACCGTTTATGAGGCCGATTTTTCGCGTACCAGGGGTAGGAGGATTTATTTGGGCAATGGGCATGGCCTCCGGCTATCCTGCGGGGGCAAAACTAACCGCAAGACTTAGACAAGAGGGGCAATTATCCAGGATTGAAGCGGAAAGATTAGTATCTTTTACAAACTCATCCAATCCATTGTTTATATTTGGAGCGGTAGCTGTAGGATTTTTTTTCAATCCACATCTTGGAGTGATCCTAGCATTGTCGCACTACTTAGGGAATATTTGCGTCGGGGTCTTAATGAGATTTTATGGAGAAAAGGAAGAAGCCGCCGAAAAGAAGAAAACGGAGAAATCCAAGCTCCGCACCGCCTTCTCTGTGCTCCATCAAACGAGAATCAAGGATAACCGGCCAATCGGCAGGCTACTGGGTGATGCTGTTATGTCATCTGTCCAAACATTATTGATGATTGGTGGATTTATTATCATATTTTCGGTCATCAATAAACTTCTTTATCATTTGCATATTACCGGCTATCTCTCAAAAATATTAGAGTTTATTTTCCCGGCAATCCATCTTCCGGATGCGTTAAGTATCCCGTTTATTTCCGGATTATTTGAGATCACGTTAGGGAGTCAAATGACCAGCCAAGTTCAAGAAGCAACCCTTTTACAGCAGGCCATTATCACAAGTTTTATTCTTGCCTTTAGCGGGTTTAGTGTCCAGGCGCAGGTTGCCAGTATATTGGCACAAACCGATATCCGCTTTCAACCATTTTTCATCGCAAGATTCTTTCACGGGCTTTTTGCTGCCGTATTTACGTTCTTATTATGGGAACCGATTTACAAACGTTTTTATCAGACTGAACAGCCTTCAAATGCCGTACCGGTTGGATTCACTGGAGAAGGCAACTTGGCTCTTGAGACATTAACATGGCTCGGAAAAGCAGGTCCGATTATTACTTTGATAACGTTAACAATCTATATTGTCCTGTTTGCCAGAAGGGAATTAAAATGAGGCTGACTCAACGGAGGACATTCCGATCCTCTTATGAGTCTGCCTCATGACGTTTACTTTTTCCGGGCAGCAAATTTATTATGTAGTTCATTTTTAACAATTGGCGGGACAAGCTCCGAAATATCTCCACCATATTTTGCAACCTCTTTAACGATACTTGAGCTTAAGAAAGAGTATTGATTGTTTGTCATTATGAAAAAGGTCTCAACATCATCATCTAACACCCTGTTCATTGAAGCATTTTGCATTTCATATTCAAAATCAGAAATAGCACGAAGACCGCGAATGATGGCATTTGCATTTACTCTTCGGGCATAATCCACTAAGAGTCCATCAAAGGCATCGACCTTAACATTTGGAATATGTTTTGTTACTTCCTTAATTAACTCAATTCTTTCTTCAACCGTAAACAATGGTGTTTTCGTTGAATTATTTAACACACTAACATACACTTCATCGAAAATTTTTGCACCACGAATAATAATGTCTAAGTGTCCATTTGTAATAGGATCAAAGCTCCCTGGACAAACAGCAATGCACGGCAAGAATATCCCCCCTACTCTTCAAATTCATTTTGAAAAATCGTAATGTGAATGATTCCGTATTGTTCCCTCTTTATTCGATGTAAATTGCCCACCCTCTCAGGTAATACCACATCCTGACTATGTTCACAAACGATGACCCCATCACGTTTGATAATCTGGTCGTGGTCCATTTCAGTTAAAAGGGACAGGAGTTGCTGCTGTTTATATGGAGGATCTAAAAACACGACATCAAATAAAATCTCTCTTTTCTTTATCGCTTTTAATGCACGATTCGCATCATTTCGATATACTTCAGCTTGTTCTTCTAGTTCTGAGATTTTGAGATTTTCCTTTATAGTTTGAATGGCTTTTCCATCTCTGTCAACAAAAATGACCTTGTCAATCCCTCTGCTTAAGGCCTCAATGCCTAATCCGCCACTTCCTGCAAATAAATCCAGACCAACGCCACCTTTAAAATATGGACCAATGATATTAAACATCGCTTCTTTTACTTTATCTGTTGTTGGTCTTGTCGTATTGCCTGGAACAGCCTTTAAGATTTTTCCTTTGCATTTCCCTGATACTACTCTCACTATTCTTCACCACATATTTATTAGTCGGTATTTTTTATATCCTAACACACTTACCTCAACTGTTCCAATTTACACTTATTTTCAACAAAAATAAATATCCGAAATTAAGGTATATAACGGGTTATTGTGGAAATAATGTAAATAACAGCATCTATTCGAGGATGTTGTTGCCAACCGCGGAGAAGACTTACGTTTCCCCATAAGTTCTTCCTCCGGTTTCTCCTCTCCCTTTGCCTTCTATCCTAATATTGGGATATAGAAGGACCCTGCATTTAGGTGCAGGGTTTTTTCTTTTTACTTCAATTTTCCAAAGTTGCATGGTACAGTATTAACGACCATTACGAGAATTTGGAGGATGTTATGATACAAAGATTTATTGAACTTGGGGAAGGTTATTCAGATCTGTATGAATTAATTGAGATCGCACATTCCAATCAACATCGTTTATTAAGAATGATGGCTTTCCATACAATTAAAGATGAAAAAGAAGTAACTTCTCTAGCTGTTATTTTAAATCCAACAAAAACTGGTGATTTTCAACCTATATATCTTTGTCGAGAAGGGGTTCCAAATCCCCATTTTAAGCAGAATAAACGGTTTGAGCTTTTTTCAGAAGCTGCTGGTGAACTTCAAAAGAATATTATTGAGCTCGTAGTTAAACCGTCAAGCGAATTTGCTGATAAAGAATTATACTACCAATATTTAATTGGCATTTTAAGAATGAATCGATATCTCCCGGTATTGTCAAGTAGCTGGTAGAAAAGCGGAGGCGCTGGGCGCTGGAGCTAGACAGTAAAAAAAAGCGGAAGCGCTTAGGTAGAAGTGACGACATTTCTTCCAAGGCGTTTCCGCTTTTGTTGTGGTTAAATACCCATTTTATAATCATATTCTTTAGCTTTGTCAGGCTTAGCATTTTCATATTCCATTCGTAGGAAAGGTTTATAAGAAGGTTCTACTTTCTTAACAAACGAATATGATTGCAATTTCCCAATTAACTCTTCAACTTCTTCTTGATTACAATATAGGACGACATATTTTAATTTCTTTGAAACAAAATGAACATTGCCGAATTTTCTTAGCATTTTTGCCTGCTTTAAAGAATAAAGCCATACGATTATTCCTTGCCGAGAACCGAACATTAAAAATTCCCCTTATGACTTTTTAAATAAGGATAGCATATCTGAACCATAATCTGCAATCCTGATTTATTTTGATGAGCAGCCACAGCTTCCTCCAGAACCACAACCGCCTCCACAATTTGATAAACTATCAAAGTAGGGGTTGCCGGTTGGCACCTTTATATTTTTAGAAACAGAGTGCCCAATAATTTTGCTTATTTCGTCAAGCAGGGCTTGAAGATCATTTTCCGCCTTTTTAAATTCAGCCACGTGGGGATCAAGATCCATTTCCCTTTTCACTTCACGGATCTTGCTCTTGACCGGTTTATAATTCGGATGATACTTACCGAACCTCTGAACTTCCTCATATTGTTCTTTTATATTAATAAATGCTTTGATCTTATTCTGTGCCTCCATGTTTGATTGCATATTAGATAAACACTGACGATAGTTCTCAGCAATCTCGGAGTTCAGAATCATCGCAACAAGTTCATCTGATTTATCCAAAAGTTGAATTCTTTCAAAAGTAGCAAGCAATCAGCCCACCTCCGTCTCATATTTTAACATGAAACTTTCAGGAAAGCGAACCATCCAAATGGCTATAAAATAGTTACATTAAATTCCTTTTTTAAAGAATATGACCGGTTTTGTAAATTTACTACTTCAAGTGTGATAGCATGCTCCCCTTGGGCTAACCCCTTAATAATAAAGACCGGCGTATTCATTTCTGCAATTTTCTTACCATCAACAAAAACAACAATTTTTCCGACTCTCTTATTATGACGATCTTGTCGGAATGAAATTTCCGGCACAATGCATTCCACTAATATATTTTCACCATTAACCTTATGACGAACATAAAATGATGAATTGAGTGGAATTACCGATACAGGAACATCCCTTATTCTTCCCGCAGCATTAACATTTGTCATAGCAAATTTAGACTCAGGTTCGGGAATATCTCGGCGACATCCTGCTAAAAATAAAAGCATAAAGACCGAAATTATACTACGGCTGAATGGCATGCTTTATCACTCCTTTATGCTAATATTGTTTACCGAGGATCATTTTTTACTCAAAAAAAAATAAGAGACTGACCCAGCAAGCGAGTTTATCAGTCTCTAGTCTAGTTGTTCATTGATTGAAACATACTCATCAACATGGAGGCCATTTGAACTCCATTTGAGAATTTTTCCACCTGATGAGGAAACGTTTTTTTATAATAGTGCATTGAGGATATTTCTAATTGCTGCAAGTCTTGAGGATTTCTTGACAACCTTCGATACCAATTTGGCTGTTCACGTAAAAATTGGTGTAGTTGAGGATTTCGATTTAAGTACTCGACTATTTCTTTTCTCATCATAAATCCCCTTCATCAGTCTTTCCTAAACATAAATGGATGTGGCGGATGTTCATTTTTTTGGACATTATTAACTTGATTACTGTTTTGAAATTGGGAGAGCACTCCTTGGATTGCCGAAATAGCCTGACTTAAATGATGGATTTGGCTTTCAATTTGTTGGGCATCCATATTTTTTACAACCCCCATAATTTGACCAACCCAATCCTTCTTCTGGTCTGCATCGTTGTTAATTTCTTCTGCAGTATTTGTTTCTTTATTAGAAGTGCTACGCTTCTTTTTTTCGGTTTTACGAAACTCTTCCCAACGAGGGTCCTCTTCTCCGAGCAAATACCAATCCTCATACAATTCCTGCCAGGTGAGTCTTTCTCTCCTAACCGCTTCAATGATTTTCGGATTCGCTTGGATAAATTGTTTAAACTTTTCAACTGAAGGATCAAGCTCATTATTTCCCATTCTTTTCACCCCAAATCATTACAGTGCCTATAATACGATATGTAGCGAATATGAATTTGTGAAATTAATAATCAGATTTAAAAAAATTCAAAAAATTAAGAATTTATGTTAATATTAGAAGTAGATTTTTAAGAAAGAGGTTAATAAAATGAGTAAAGAACTGCATGATATGCTCGATATATGCATTAAAGAAGCAGGAGAAGAAGATTTAGATATACTTAAGGAAATCCTAAATGGAGTACGTAATAAGCATGCCCAAGGTAAAGGGGTTGGCTTTATGGGCGCTTTGCTCCAAATGGAACGTAGAAGGGATAATCAAAGCTGTGAAATCACTATCCCAATTAATCCAATCGTTCAAAACTCGCTAGGAATTGTACATGGGGGTATTACGGCTACATTAATTGATTCCGCAATGGGCTCACTTGCAAACACACTGGTTCCAGAAGGATTTGCTACGGTAACAACCCAATTAAATATCCATTATATTGCTCCAGGAATTGGGGATCACTTACGATGTGAGGCACATGTTGAACATAAAGGTTCAAAAACAATGGTACTATCTGCTACAGTGTATCGCCCAGATGGCAAAAAGGTTGCCACCTCAAGCGGGAGCTTTTTTATCATAGAAAAAAATGCACTTTAAGAAACAAAAGCGTAAGTGCCCGGGTAGCTCACGACAGGACTGGAGCACATCGACTGAGATAAAGGAAACACGAAGAGCGCTAGCGATTCGATGTTGACTTATCGTAGGGAGGTGGGCGAAGTCCACTAGGAGCTGGGCGCTGGAGCTGGACGAGTCTAACTGTGCAATAGTTATCCACAGCTTTAAAATTTATAGTTTCTTAAAAATCGAGTAGGAGGGGGTGACTAACCCCCGACCTCTCACACCACCGTACGTACCGTTCGGTATACGGCGGTTCTATTAAGATTGACGTAAAATTTCATAA